>DASQID010000863.1:0-13612 GCA_035631775.1 Acidobacteriota bacterium | reverse complement strand
GCCCTTTCAGGCTGCGGCCCGCAGGCCCGCTGGCTTTGTTGCTCACTCCTCACATACCACCCCGGGTATAGCTCGTCGCTCGCGCCTCGCCAGCGGGCCTGGGGGCCTGCAGCAGAATGTGAAGTTATTCTTGAGCGAGCCCTTAGAGCCTTAGTGGTGGCTTTTTTCAGATGCTGCTGTCCGCGCAATTCATTCCCTGCTCAGAGGCGCGCGCGGAAGTCCACTCCCGGAGCCGGCCGCTCGCGCAAGACATCTCTGCGGAAACGGAACAGCTCCGCCGGTCTCCCGCCGGTCCGGGATTCGACGCCTCCTGTTCCCTCGACGAGCCCTCCGTTTTCTACCAGCCTGCGGAAATTCTGCTTGTGCAGGCGGCCGCCGGCCAGCGCTTCAACGACACGTTGGAGCTGAAGGAGGGTGAAATTTGCAGGCAGAAGCTCGAACACAACCGGGCGGTATTTCAGTTTGCCGCGCAGCCGGCCGAGCGCTGAGGCAAGAATGCGCCGGTGATCGAGGGCCATGGCGGCTCCGAGGTGAAGCCGCGCTGGAGTGCGGCTGCGGCGGTCCCGCACCGCCTCTGTTGCGCAGCCGATCTCGTAGATGAGTTCGTAACGGTCGTGAACCCGTTCCGGGACCCAGGGGGCTCCATGCAGGCCGAAACTGATATCAACACGTTCCTGTCTCGCCTGTCGGTCGGCGGCGCCGGCTGCAGATTTGATCCAGGAAATGAGGCTGGGCTTGATTTGCCGTTCGACCATCGGGGGACGTCCGGCGCGCCAGTCCTCCCAGGGAAGGAAGTGATACCAGTCTTGCCAGTGTGCACCCCCCTTGCCTGAGGGTCTTCCCTCGCGTACGAGGGCCAGGTAGGCGACCGAGATGAGCCGCGGGCCTCCGTAGCGCTCGAGCGGATCACGGTTCCGATTTCCAAAAGTGTAGAGTTGCTCGACATAGCCCAACTCCAGACCGGTCTGCTCGCGTACCCATCGGCGCAGTCCCAACTCCAGTGTGCGATCCGCGTCGGGATCAAAAGGGCCAAAGGGGAGCGCCTCGACACCCCGGCCCCTCCCTCTGCGGTCATCGGAGCCGCCGGCGCGCAGTGTGAGGGAATGCTCCGTCCTGTTTACCGTCAGGATGCGCGGCGTTTCCTGGGTGACCGCGACAATGACGGCGTTGAGACCGATAATCACCGAGGGTTTCAAATTCTTTGATTCACTCCTGTCCCCGAAAACCGGTATATATTGGATGCTCACCCATCACTGCAACGACGAGCAATTCGAGCCATGGCCCGTATCCCATCTCCAAAGTCACTAGCGGCAAAAGCGGACGCCAGACTGAAAACGCTGAGCAACGGATGCACTATCGAGCTGGGCCGAACCTATTTTAAACCAGATGGGGAAATATGGCTCTACGGTGTTGATGCCGCACACGCACGGGCGCTGACGAGGGATATCCCGGGGCAGGCCGGCAAGAGAGACCAGGAGCGCCTGCGGAGGTTTCTTCTTGCCCGAGGGCCGTGCATCCCCAGGACCGCAGTCCAATATACGATCGAGTGGTTTGCCCCAGCCGAACGCCGGGCTCTTCTTGCCGGAACCAGGTCGGGGCACTGACCTCCGGCTCAGCAGTGCTCGCGGAGTCTCCGCCGTTTGCCTTCGGAACCGCACACTGTAATAATGATTCGGGACTGAAAGGAGGATCTCCGATGGCAGCTACACCTTCCGTTATGCTGGCGCTGGGAACTCCCGCGCCGAATTTCGACCTGCCCGACGTTGTATCGGGGAAGCGGATCTCGCTTGCCACTTTTGCGGGTAAAAGGGCCCTGCTGGTAATGTTCATTTCCCGGCATTGCCCTTATGTTCAGCACATCAAACAAGAACTCGGGCGCTTAGGGAGGGATTACAGGTCACGCAACGTGGGCATTGTAGGCGTCTGTGCGAATGACGTGGCCAACTACCCGGATGACAAACCGGCGATGCTGAAGGAGATGGCGGAGGAGACCGGGTTTGAATTTCCCTTATGCTACGATGAGAGCCAGGAAGCGGCCAAGGCATACTCTGCAGCCTGCACGCCCGATTTTTTTCTGTTCGACTCCGGCAGAAAGCTGGTCTATCGCGGGCAGTTGGACGACAGCCGTCCTTCCAACGGGAGGCCGGTGACAGGACGTGACCTCCGTGGCGCACTGGATGCGGTCCTTTCAGGAAGTGCCGTCAGCGAGGATCAAAAGCCGAGCATCGGCTGCAACATCAAGTGGAAGAGCGGCAACGAGCCTGACTATGCACAGGGGGTCATGGGACCCCATTGAAAGCTGCGGCGGTCGCGCTGATGAACGGTGATGCCGCCTTTGGTTGCGATCCTGCGGGACCCTTGCATCTGGAGACTGAGACATGCTGATCATGATGAAGTCGCAGGCGACTCCCGATCAGATTGCCGAGGTCTGTCGCAAGATTGAGGAGATGGGTTACCGGGCACACCCCATCCCGGGCAGCACAAGAACTGCAATAGGTATCACGGGTAACCGGGGACCCGTCGAGGCAGCGGCGCTCGAGAATCTGCCAGGCGTGGCCGAATGCGTGCCCGTTTCGAAGCCCTACAAGCTGGTCGGACGGGAGCTGAAGCCGGACACTACGATCATTGACCTCGGCGACGGGGTGCGGGTTGGTTCCGGGGAGCTGGCCATCATCGCGGGCCCGTGCGCCGTCGAAAGCCAGGACCAGGCTTTTGCTATCGCCGAAGGAGTCAAGTCCGCCGGTGCAAAGCTGTTTCGCGGCGGCGCGTACAAACCGCGCACATCTCCATACAGCTTTCAAGGTCTTGCCGAAGAGGGCCTCAAGATCCTCGGGGAAGTGAGGGAACGGTTCGGCCTGAAGATAGTGACGGAAGCCGTGGACAACGAGAGCCTGGACCTCGTGGAGCAGTACGCCGATGTCATTCAGATCGGCGCGCGGAACATGCAGAATTATTCGCTGCTCAAGCGGGCAGGCAAAGCCCGGCGGCCCGTTCTGCTGAAGAGAGGGCTCTCGGCGACTCTGGATGAGTTCCTGATGGCTGCCGAATACATACTCTCCGAGGGCAACTATCGTGTAATCCTGTGTGAACGAGGAGTCCGGACTTTTGCCGACCATACACGGAACACTCTCGACCTGAGTGTTGTGCCGGCGGTGCAGCGTCTCAGTCATCTGCCGATCCTGGTCGATCCAAGCCACGGAACCGGCCGTCGGGAAAAGGTTGCACCCCTGTCGCGGGCCGCGGTTGCCGTAGGAGCCGACGGACTCATCATCGAGGTCCACCATCAACCCGAGAGGGCTCTGTCCGACGGGTATCAGTCAATCCTTCCTGACGAGCTTGCCCGACTGATGTATGAAATTCGGCAGATCGCTCTGATTCTTGGCCGGACTGTGTCGAGTTGATTTACGCAGGCGAACCTCACATTTAGACGGAGAAAATCTGCCGCAGATTTCACGAATTACCCGAACGATTGAACCGATAGATCGTTTCGTACTACTAACGTTCAAATCCTTGCCATTTCAGCAAGGATACGGTTGCCTGTCTTTGCGCCCTGGCGTCTTCGCGGTGGCTTTTTAAAGAGCCACCACAAAGGCGCGAAGACGCGAAGGAACGCGGGACCCAATTTGGTTGCGGCTATGCCGCTCCGTGAAATTCGGTGAATTCGCGGCAGTTTTAGGGAAGATGGTGTCTACGCTGACCAGCCGGGATTTTGCGGAGGCGCGCGCTACCATCGACGGACTCGTCCATCGCACACCCCTCTTCTCCTCCCGTACACTATCGGACCGAACCGGATTTCCCGTGTGGCTCAAAGCGGAAAATCTTCAGAAGACGGGCTCATTCAAGCCCCGCGGCGCTTTCAACAAGGTGCGCCACCTGCCTCGCCGGGAGCTGGCACAAGGCGTAATCACTGCGTCTGCGGGCAACCATGGCCAGGCGCTTGCCTATGTTGCAGCCCACGAGCACATTCCTGGATTTGTAGTCATGCCTGTCGGTGCTAATCCGAGCAAGATAGCGGCGGTCAGGTCCTATGGTGCAGAGGCAATCTTGCACGGTGAGCTTTGGGACGATGCCTATGCGCACTCGCAGGACCTCGCGATGAAGCGCGCCCTCGTGTACGTTCACCCCTTCAGGGATCGCTTCATCCTCGCAGGGCAAGGCACGGTCGCCCTGGAGATTGTGGAAGAAATTCCGGACGTCTGCGCCGTGGTGGTGCCAATTGGAGGCGGCGGGTTGATCGCGGGCATGGCGATGGCGTTTCGAGAGCTCAAACCGGACGTGCGCATCATCGGTATCGAGCCTGCCGGCTCGGCGAACATGCTTACAAGCCGGCAGAACGGAGCTCCCTCTGACCTCGCGTCCGTCACGACGATCGCCGACGGACTCGCCACGAGAAAGACGGATCCGGAGATGTTTGAGATCATCAACTCCCTCGTGGATGATCTAGTCGCGGTGACGGACGCGGAAATCCTCCTGGCCATTTCATTTCTTCTCGAGCGCGCCAAGTTGCTGGCCGAACCCGCGGGTGCGGCAACGGTTGCGGCCCTTCTGGCCGGGAAGGTGGTCGTCCGGTCAGGAGCGAAAACAGTCGCCGTGATCAGCGGCGGCAACCTCGATGTGTCAGGACGTTTGAAACTCGCCTACTAACAATCCAACGAGGTTGAAGGTATTACCCCTGTGGCACTGGTCATCAGGCCGGCGCGCGTCGCGGCCTGAGGCCTCGGCTGGGAGGTCTGATGACCCCCCCCGCACATGAATTCTGCGAGGACCCTTTGAGTTCAACCTCGAGGGCTTGAGGAGCCTCGAAGATTCTAATCAGGGGCAGAACGCAACGCCGAGAACAATATTGGCAAGCAACTGCAGATCCTGGACGTTGATCTTGCCGTCCTTGTTGATGTCACAGTTTCCCGGACAGGCGGATGCGCCCAGGATCGCGTTTACCAAAGCCTGTATATCCAGAACGTTGACCGTACCGTCATTGGTAATGTCGCAGTTTCCGCTTGTCCCGGCAGTGAGGCAGGTGGGGAACTGCGTTACGTGGGTCGAAATCTCGTCCTTTGAGAACTGGCAGAAATTGGTACCCGTGCCGATGGAACTGTTCATGACCGTGTTTGTGCAGTCAGGCGGTGGGGAAGTCGCCTGATCCGGATGAGACGCGTCGAAGTTGTGTCCGATTTCATGTGCCGTCACTATGTACTTGGCGGGTGCAACGGTGAGCCTCTGTGACACGCCGTAGGCGGCGCTCCGGGCGTTGCAAACCACACCAAGATATGCAATGCCGACCGTCGCTCCGTCCATGTCCTTGCCGGTCCACATGTGAGCGAGATCGTACGTGATGGATCCGAAGTTCGCTCCCCAATAGGTTCTGAATTCACTCAGCATGGTGGAAGGAGCCGTTGAGGAGTACGGATCTGAGGCGGTGGCCCAAGTGTGCTGGTACACAACCCGGAGCGACAGGGATAGCTGGCTCCGGTATATGCCATCCACCTGATTCATGACGTCCATGATTGAGGTATTCGCCTCAGTGGATCCACCCAGAGCTGTCACATACTCGTAGTCGGCTTCGGTTGCGACGTCTGCTGTAGAGATGCCCGTGCCGGCCGCAACCCGGGGCTCATAATAATCTTTGGCTCTAAATATCCTCTCTGCCAATGAAACTCCACAGGAACCGATCGCACCCTCGCGGATGTCCGATGCTCTGTAGCTGACCATGTCTGAGAGGGCCGCAGACGAGCTATAGTTGCGCATGGGTTCGACGAAGTACCATTCCCTTGGCGTCAGAATGATTCCTTCCACTGCGTCGGGCCTGATACTCAGGCGGACCTCAGAGTCGGCAAGACCGACGACGAACCCCCGATAAGTGTAGATCCGCGATCGAGGAATGGGACGCGCGATGCCTTCCTCCGTTTCTTCCTCTGCCCGGTACCAAGGGGCACGAATGTCGTGCGGAACCACGACGAGGTCGAAACTCCCGTCTCCGGTCGCAACCGCAAAATGACCGCCTGCCTGGACCCGTTTTTCAATGTCAGCAGGATCCATCGCAAACCGTTCGGAACGGCGTACGTAGCGTTCGATATGGTCATCCGCACGTCCAATTCGCTGCGCTGCCCTGACTCCTTGGTTCTGCAGTCCGAGGATGGCGGACAGGATGGCCAAGGTAATCCCACTGAGTCGAATCAAGCTTTGAGTGCACCTGAGATCATGATGGGTACGCATCTTCCCGTCCATACTTTTTAGAGACTCCTCCTGGAGAAGACAGACACCCCGTCGGCCGGAAAGCGCCGCGTTAGGCAAGGCACACCTGTCGCTCGAGGGGAGGGGTGTAAATATTCTTATCGGCAGAATTGCATTCGATCGGAAGTGAAAAGTCGTGGAATCCCTAACCCTTTGAGTTTTGGCGCTTTCGCGGCGGTTTCCTGCCCCCAAGGTGTGAAAAAACGAAGGACTGCTTATGGCTGATCAGGATGGCGCTGCAGTTCTTCGAGGAACTCCTTTATAATTCGCGCCGTGAGCCCCCAGATCTCGTAGACTCCGTATGAATAGAAATAAACGTCCCTCATTCGCCCCAGGTGCGGCATCTGTTCAATACGCAGGCGGCTCGGGTCCAGGAATATCCGGAAAGGAACTCTCAAGATCTCCGCGACTTCGTGTGTTTGCGGCGTCGTAGTGAAGGGTCCGTCGATATATCCCGCAAATGGGGAGACGCGGTAACCCGTAGTCGCCTGGAAATCGTGAAAACGGCCCAGCAACTCGATCCTGTCGGATTCTATGCCCACCTCCTCGAGAGTCTCACGCAGAGCGGTCGTTTCCAAATCCTCCTCGCTCTCCCGCATGCCGCCGGGGAAGGAAATCTGTCCCTTGTGAGTCTGGACCTCGTTGGTCCGGCGGGTGAGAAGGAAGTGCGGTTCCCCGTCCTGCTCGAAAATGGGCATGAGCACAGCGGCCTCGCGGTTGAATCCGGAATCGAGGATCCGGAATCTGAGCCCGGCAAGTCGGCTGCGGATCTGTTCCTTCAGAGTCATAAAGCTTGCGGTACCATCCTCGACAGTTCGGGATAGGGAGTCCTTAACCGGAGTATTCATGAAGCCCCTGTCAGAAGATGTGAAGTCCGGGCCTGCAATTTAACGATACCTGGAAACGCTCTTTGCGACCTTAGCGTCCTTAGCAGCTTAGCGGTATGCTTTGAAAAGCTCACCGCGAAGGCGCAAAGAACGCTAAGAATCTCAAAGATCACGACCATCAGGACTTGGCAGCACTTCATTCTTTCATGAATAATCCGGATTAATGGATGCGAATCCGCGATACTTCAATACTCGGAGCGGGGAACTTCATGTCCAGCTCTTCCAGCGCCTCAACCAAAATATGAGAGACCGCTGCGTTGCGAAACCACTTGTGATCGGCCGGGATCACGTGCCAGGGAGCCCAGGGCGTGCTGCATCTTGAAAGAGCGTCTTCGTAAGCGGCCTGGTAGTCATCCCAGAATTTTCTTTCCTCGAAATCAGCTTCGGAGAGCTTCCAGTTCTTGGTGGGATCGCTCAACCTCTCCTCGAATCGCTTCTTCTGCTCCTCCTTGCTGATGTGCAGGAAGAACTTCAGGATAGTTACGCGGTTCTCTGTAAGTTGCTTTTCAAAGGCGTTGATCTCCTCATAGCGTCTCGACCACACTTCCTTCGGCACAATCCTATGTACTCTTACCACCAGTACATCCTCATAGTGCGAGCGGTTGAAGATGCCCAGTTCGCCGCTCTGAGGGACGGCCTTATGAATGCGCCAGAGAAAATCGTGCCGGGATTCCTCCGCCGAAGGCACCTTGAAGGAGGTCACCCGGCAGCCTTGGGGATTTAATCCCGACATCACGTGACGGATGGTTCCGTCCTTTCCTCCGGCATCCAAAGCCTGAAAAATGACGAGGACTGCCCGCCTGTTCTCGGCATAGAGCAGGTATTGCAGTTCTGCCAGGCGTGCGGTGTTTTTTTCCAATTGTTTGATGGACGATTCCTTGTCCTTGAATCCGGGTGTGATGTCGGGATCGCGCTGGGCGAGTCTGGCCTTGGTTCCAGGCTTGACAATCATGTGCTTGCGAAGGCTCATGTCCTCACCATTCCTCTCCGAGAGTCCTGATGATAGCAACACATGACAAAGAACACAAACCGGCCGTCGCATGGGTCGCATGGTGGGTGTCAGGTCTTGAAAATTCCATTTGACCTTCGAATCCCACACCGGCCCACTTATGAAATCGTGAACGCCATAAGTGGTCGAGCAGTGGCACTTGTTTGAACTGCACGTTTGCATATCTCCTTGTACTTGTTACCTTGTGGTCCGTTTTGAAGGGGCCGCAGCCCAAAATGAAATTCTCAAGACGCAACAAGGGCCGGCAGTGTATGCTTGAGGGCCGCATTCAAAGCGGTTGCCTTGCATGAGGAGTCGCTGACCATGGCTCAGTATAAAATCGCCTGGCTCCCCGGCGATGGGATCGGGATTGAGGTGTTGGAGGCGGCCAGGATCGTCCTGGACCATCTGGAACTGGACGCGGAGTATCTTCCCGGCGACATCGGTTGGGAGTTCTGGAAAACCGAAGGCGATGCTCTTCCCAAGAGGACGATCGAGCTGCTCCAAAGCGTCCAGGCCGCGCTTTTCGGCGCGATAACTTCCAAGCCGGGCAAGGCAGCGGAAACGGAACTGGCGCCGGAGTTGCGCGGAAAAGGATTAGTCTATCGCTCCCCGATAGTGCGTATGCGGCAGCTGTTCGATCTTTACAACTGCTTCCGTCCGTGCAAAGCGTTCCCGGGTAACCCCCTCAACTACAAAGAGGGCATTGACCTTGTTGTTTTCCGCGAAAATACGGAGGATCTCTATTCGGGTGTCGAATTTGCCCCGGTGCCGCAGGAGCTGGCAGAATTGCTGCGGCACCTGTCGAAGCCCTTCGGGGCTTTCCGTGATCTCGCACCGGACCAGTACGCCGTCTCGTGCAAGATCAACACCCGAACCGGTTCGCGGCGCATCGTGCGCGCGGCCTTCGAGTTTGCCCGCAATTTCAAGCGGCGCAAGGTCACGATCGTGCATAAGGCAAACGTCGTGCGCGCGACCGACGGACTGTTCCTCGAGGAGGCCAGGGCAGTTGCCCAGGATTATCCTGACATACAAATGGACGATGCCAACATCGACGCGATGACAATGTGGCTTCTCAAGAATCCGTTCAACTATCACGTCCTGGCCGCTCCAAATCTCTACGGCGATATCATCTCGGATCTGTGTGCTCAGATGGTGGGTGGGCTGGGCTTCGGCTGTTCAGGAAATATCGGCGACAAGCTGGCTGTTTTTGAGCCGACACACGGGTCGGCGCCCAAATACGCCGGCATGTGCAAGGTGAATCCGATTGCGACGATCCTGGCTGCGAAAATGATGTTGGATTGGCTGGGTGAAACCGAAAAGGCCTCTGCGCTAGAGCGGGCGGTTGCCGAAGTTATTCGGGAAGGAAAGATCCGCACTTATGACATGGGGGGCAGCAATACCACCCTCGAGATGGCTGCGGCGATTGCAGGCCATATCCGCAAACCGAACTGATTGGAGTTTGGCGTCCCTTGGCGTCTTTGCGGTGATTTAATAATATAAAAAAGCAACCGCTAAGACGCCAAGCCGCCAAGACAGGTGTTGTATCCTTGTCGAAGTGGGGTTGATTTGAAGTTTTGAAGTACAAGGGAGCAATCATGTGTATGACATTAGTCCAAAAGATCCTGGCGCGGGCTACCGGTCAATCTTCCGTACGGGTTGGCGACGTGGTTGAGCCGGCCGTGGATCTGGCTATGTCGCATGAAAACGCGGCACTCGTGATCAACCAGTTTCTGGAAATCTACAAGGGAGTGCCGTTTCCGCCGAAGGTCTGGGAGCCCTCGAAGGTTGCGATCATATTCGACCACAGGATTCCCGCGGAGAGCGCGAAAACTGCGACTAACCAGAAAAAGGTCCGTGGTTTCGTGGCCCGCCACGGCATCGAGAAATTTCATGATATCAGGGGCGACGAGGGAGGCATCTGCCACCAGATCCTGGCCGAATATGGCTATGTCCGGCCGGGATACGTGGTGGTCGGAACCGACAGCCACACGACCACGCACGGAGCCCTGGGCAGCCTCGCATTTGGCATCGGTGCCACGGAAATGGCCAGTGTCTGGACATTGGGCACCGTTTTGAATTTTGAGGTGCCGGGAACAATCAAGGTCGAGGCCCAGGGCCGACTGGGGCCGCACGTCTCCCCTAAGGACCTCATCCTTCATCTGATAGGGAAGATCTCTGCAGAGGGTGCGAACTTCAGAGTAATCGAGTTTCACGGAGAGGCAGTAAGGAGCATGTCTACCTCCGGGCGCATGGTACTCTGCAACATGTCGGTCGAAGCCGGAGCGACTGCCGGAATAGTTCCTGCGGACGAGGAGACGCGGCGCTACCTGAGAGACGAGGCGCATGTACTGCAGGATATCCCGCCGGTTGTGCCGGACGCAGACGCGCTTTATGACCAGGTGGTTGAAATCGATGCCGCAGGCCTGGTCCCACAGCTTGCCTGCCCCCACACCGTGGATAACGTGGTTGCGGTCCGGGAGCGACAGGGGGTGAAGGTTGATCAGATTGTAATCGGGTCCTGTACCAACGGACGCTTGGAGGATCTCGCCACAGCGGCAAAGATCCTAAAGGGGAAAAAAGTCGCGCCGGGTGTCCGCATGCTGGTATTTCCAGCTTCCTGGCGTGTATACAGGAAGTCTCTGGAGAAAGGGTATCTTTCGGATTTGATGGCTGCAGGAGCCGTGATCATGAATCCAGGTTGCGGCTGCTGCCTCGGGGTCCACCAGGGAGCTCTGGCTGATGGGGACGTTGCCCTCTCCACCACGAACCGCAACTTTCTGGGGCGGATGGGAAATCCCAAGTCCGAGGTTTTCCTTTGCTCGCCCGAAGTAGCGGCAGTCAGTGCCCTGACGGGCGTTATCACCGATCCGGAAGAAGGGGGTGGGCGATGAAAGACGGTTCAATCCGCGCCAAGGTAGCCTATAGGGTGGAGAATGATCTTTCGACGGATGCCATTTATCCGGGGAAATATATGGCAACGGTTCTGCCTACAGAGACTCCGCAGTATGCCTTTGCTGATGACGTCGAATTCAACCAGAAGCTTCGCAGCAAGCAGGTGCCGCCGGGCAGCGTGATCGTGGCCGGTACAAATTTCGGATGCGGGTCCTCCCGAGAGCAGGCTGCATCCTGTCTTAAGGGATATAACCTCATCGTCCTCGCCCGGGGATTCGCCCGAATTTTTCTGCAGAATGCAGTCAATCTCGGGCTGCGCACGCTGGTGTGTCCCGACATCGAGGCACACGAAGGAGACGAACTCGAAATTGGGGATGCTCATGTGAGGAATCTGAACTCGGGGCAGACGTTTGCTTTGCAGCCTCTGCCGGAAGCGCGTCGTGCGATCGTGGCAGCGGGCGGGCTGATTCCCTATACACGCAAAAGACTGCTCCAGAGCACGGCTGATGCGAGATAGATGAATTCCGGTTGACGATTGATTTTCGGGGAACAACCATTGAATACATCGTGAGATCATCAAGCGCCGGCAGTAAACCATTGATCCTCCTGACCGCCGTCTGGTTCCTCGTGTCCTTTCAAGATCAAGCGCCCGCCAGGCACGCTCAGCAGATTCCTGCGATCAGAGTTGAATCCGCCCTCGTCAATGTTCCCGTGATCGTCAGCGACGACAAAGGAAGATATATTCCGGGGCTCCGCGGCGGGGATTTCGAGCTCTTTCAGGATGAAGTTCCGCAGACCATCGCATTGTTTGCTGCCTCGGAAGAACCGATACGGATCGGTCTGCTGCTGGACACCAGCAAGAGTACGATTACTGTTCTCAACCGGATCAAGAAGGCGGCGGAAGCATTCATCCTGCAATTACGTCCTCAAGATCAGGCGTTTGTCGCCAGTTTTGACTCGGATATCCGCTACCTGAGCCCTTTCAGCTCAGATCGCCGTGAGTTGGGAGCTGCGGTCAGAAGTGCCAGGATAGCGGAATATACGGGCACAAAAATGCGCGATGCGATTCTCGAAGTGATGCAGAGAAAATTCCGCCCCGCCCAGGGTCGCAAGGCAATCATTTTGCTGACGGACGGACAGGACTATGGCAGTTCGGTATCGCCTCCCGACCTCCTGCGCGCCGTCGCGGCTTCGAACACGGTCATCTACTCGATCCATTACAATGTGGACCCCCGAGCGGTCATGAAGAAACTGTTCGGAGTGCATTCCCGTCTGCCCGCGTACAAATCCGGAGGCCGGCGGGGCCCATATGCGGTCTGGAGTGAGAGGGAGGACGAGGCAGCGGCGTACCTGGATGAACTATCGGAATTGTCCGCCGGGCGTTTCTTCCGCAGCGACGTCACTGATTTGACGCACGCCTTCGCGCAGGTCGCGGAGGAATTGCGCCATCAATACCTGCTCGGCTTCTACCCGGATCAGTCCAAGCTCGACGGGAAATCGCACTCGCTCCGCGTGGAAGTGTCCCTGCCGGATGCCCGGGTTCGCGCGCGCCGCAGCTACCAAGCCTCCAACTGAGCTATCAAATTCACATTCTGATGGGGAAAAATCTGCAATTTCACGGATTACCGGTGCAGCATAGCAGCAGCCAAAGGAGTTTGGCGTTCCTTTGCGTCTTCGCGCCTTAGCGGTTGCTTTTTAAAAAGCCACCGCAAAGACGCCAAGGCGCAAAGACAGGCTGCCGTATCCTTGCTGAAATGGCAAGGATTTGAACGTTAGTAGTACGAACGTTTTAATTCATAGATCATCTCGTGAATTCGTGGAATTCGTGGCAGTTCTAATGGCATGAGCACTATGTGATCTGTTGAGGAGGATGTGGCATGAGCGGTCTGTTCGACTTGACAGGGAAGGTCGCTGTGATTACCGGATCCACCCGGGGGATTGGGCGGGCGATCGCAGGAGCGATGGCCAAAGCCGGCGCGAGAGTGGTTATTTCCGGCCGGAAGGCGGACCAGTGTGATGAGGTGGTTTCCAACCTGCTCAACGATGGTTTTGACGCCCTCCCGGTCGCCTGCAATGTGGGCCGGAAGGAAGACCTCGAAAGACTGGCCTCTGAGACACGACGGCACTTTGGGCGCATAGATTGCCTTGTCCTCAACGCCGCCATAAATCCGTACTACGGGCCCCTGCTGCAAATGCCGGAGGAGGTTTTCGGCAAGATGGTGGACTCGAACCTTCGGAGTAAGCTGCTGCTCTGCAGCATAGTACTTCCGCAGATGGCGCAGGCAGGAGGTGGAAGCGCCATTGTGATGTCGAGCATCGCAGGATTGGCTGGATCTCAGAGATTGGGCATGTACGCGATCACCAAGAGTGCCGACATGCAGCTCGTGCGAAACCTGGCCGTTGAGTGGGGCCCTGAGGAGATCCGTGTCAACGGCATCGCGCCTGGGATTGTGCGCACCGACTTTTCCCGTGCGCTTTGGGAAGATCCTGCGATCGCTGCACAGGCTGCCAACTATCCGCTGCGGCGGTTTGGTGAGCCTGGCGACGTCGCAGGAGCGGCGGTCTTCCTGGCATCTCAAGCCGCGTCTTGGATGAACGGCCAGACCATCGT
>DASQID010000862.1:0-10661 GCA_035631775.1 Acidobacteriota bacterium | reverse complement strand
ATAATCGAACATGAGGGCTGAGACGGAGAACTTTGCCAGAGTCCCACCCATGGCCTCGTGCACAACCTTATAAACACCGCCCCGGACGAACATGCTGCAGCTCTCGATATAGATCGCTCGGACCGCATAGGAGAACAGCATGATGGAAAGAATGAACCACGGAGCGGACTTTCCGATGGCAGTTTCGGCGATACCTCCGGCGTAAAAAGCAGAGGAGGCAAGATCGCTTAACACGATGGCGGCTGCTCTCCAGAACGAAATGAACGAGAGCATTACTGTGGTCGCCACGACGACCTTCACAACTCTGGAGGACAGAGGATCGGACACCTCAGAATTGGTCACCGAAGAACTCCCCCCTTCCCTGAGAGTGAATCCATGAACCGGGACGGATGTGTTTCATCGGTGTTTTTGCCGGTCTGATAGGGTCATCTAGGCGTGTGCTCAGCTGCCGGCATGCGGATAGCCTGGTGGCCGAACGGAACGTCCGGCTGACAATTCTACCATTTAGCAAGGCGTGTGGTTCCCGGTTTTGGGCTCCCGGGAGGAAAGATCTGGCCCTCGGTCATCTGGAGAGATCGGAAACATCATGGAGAGCTCGGGGCTACATACCGCGAGAACCGGCCGAATATCGCAGAGCCAATGCAGGTGACCTAATCACTGCACCCTGGAGCGGGCCACCCCTAACATCCGGACCGAAGCTCAAAACGCATTACATTCGAACCATCCGCCCAGATGTCTGCCCCCTCTCCAGGCTCGGACACAAAGACAGTCTTTGCCGTACAAGGGGTCTGCCTGGTCGCGCACAATCCCTCGTCGACCAGTTTCTCTACAGTGAGCTGTTTTGACCATGGTTGTGGTCAGTAGTGAACTGACATCGGATTACCACCAGGGTAAAGATAGAGTGTCTCCAGTATCTGGTGGAAGGCACAGCCGTCTTTTTAGGGTTTCTCCTAAAGGACGGGAAACTCAACCTGCGGAAAACCGTTTTGGAACATCAACCATAAATCTTTCAATGAAATCAATGACTTGATAAGAAAAGGAGGGTATCAGGATGCCGGAATATCGAATCAAGGTTGCGCCCAATACAGTAGCGTATGCGGACGCGGAGAACCACAAGCTGGTAGTAGAGTTCGCCATTCCTGGAGCGCCAACAGATACCATCGATGTGAAGATCCTGGAAGACAGCATCCACCTGACAGCGCCGGCAAGGGACATCGAGTATGTTTCAGCACTGGCTTTAGGTTGGCCCGTGAAACCTGACAAGGCCGAAGCGACCTACGAGCACGGCCTGCTCCGAATCGAGGTGCCCTTCAAGGATCCGATGGAAGATGCTGTGAAGGTCGCCATCAAAACAAGTGGCTCCGACGCCAAAGCCAAGATAACCGCAGCCTGATGGAGTGTTAAATTGCTAGGCCTGTAAACGAGGCAACTTGGGGCTGGTTGTCCGGCTTGTCTCGTTTGATGTTACCGGCACTCGCATGGCTGAGGGATGCCCGTGGTAGGAAGACATCCAGTGCCGCATGACCTCATGTCGGAAGCTAGAAATGACTATGGGGTGTGCGTCTGATATTCAGATGAATGATCGTCAGATTGTGGCTAAAGTTCTAAAGTACTTACCAAAATAGGGTCCGGCAACAGGATCGAGATGGAACCACCTAACAAGGTGCCGTGGCGGCCGCGAACAGGATGTTGAGTTCGGCCTCCAGCCCAACAATCAGTAGTTGCGGCCTATCATCCATTAAACCGGCACGCAGGAAGAGAAGGGGGACAATCAAATCCCCATCCATGAGTGAATAGACGCCATGCGACTATATCTGATCAACCCCTCCAACCCGCTTGTCAGCATCGTCAAAGTCAGGGAGAGCCGCTGGAACCGTTATCGCGTGTGGAAGCCGCTCAGCCTTATGGTTCTCGCGGGCCTGACTTCACCGGAGTGGGAAATTACGATTGTGGACGAGAACTTCGGCGTACCGGACTATCCGGCCATGCCGCGGCCGGACCTGGTGGGTGTTACCGCCTTCACCTCGCAGGCGAACCGCGCCTATGAAGTAGCTAGTTACTTCCGCCGTCTGGGCGTGCCCGTCGTCATGGGCGGCATCCACGCTACCATGTGCCTGGACGAGGTCATGGATCGTGTGGATTCGGTCGTCACGGGAGAAGCCGAGGGCGTCTGGCCGCAGGTCCTGGAGGACACCCGGCGGGGCAACGTGAAGCCCCGGTATGACGGCGGGCTGGCCGAGATAAAGGATGTTCCGCTCGCCCGCCATGATTTGTTGGCGTCAGGATATGCTTTCGGGGCCATTCAGACCACACGCGGCTGTCCATTAAACTGCACCTTTTGCAGCGTGACGGCATTTAACGGCGCCCGCTACAGGCAGCGGCCCATTCCGGACGTCGTACGGGAATTTCAATCGATCCGTGAAAAACGCGTTCTGGTGGTGGACGACAACCTCATCGGCACGCGCCCTGAACACATCGCACGCGCCAAAGACCTGTTCCGCGCCATGGCACAGGCGAACCTGCAGAAGGAATGGGTTGCCCAGGCCACCATTAACTTCGCCGATGACGAAGAACTCCCGGCCCTGGCTGCGAAGGCTGGGTGCAGAGGCGTCTTCATCGGCTTTGAATCACCCTCACCGGAAGGGCTTCTGGAGATCGGCAAGAAATTCAACCTCCTGAAGGGCCGGGATTTCCGCGCCTCCGTGCGGCGCATACAGCAACACAACATAATGGTCGTGGGATCCTTTATCATCGGTTTGGACATAGACAAACCGGGCATCGGCGATCGTATCGCCGACGTAGCCAGCCAGTACGGCATGGACAATCTCAATGCTCTGTTTCTCACGCCCCTTCCCGGCACGCGCTTGTGGGACCAGATGATGACCGATGGCCGCATCGCCCTCAATGATTTCCCTGAAGACTGGAAGTACTACACGCTGACCTACCCTGTGGCCCGATATAGAAATCTGTCTCTGGACGCTGTCATCCAGGAAATGATCTCCTGCAATCAAAACTTCTATTCCATGCCGCGCATTCTGCGGAGGGTATGCAGCAACGTGTGGCAGCGCCGCGCGCCGCTGATCAGCATTGTGGGCAACCTCTCCTACAGGCGTAACAGTCGTTTGGACCGCAGAGCATACGCGGACTTCAAGAGTCAGCACGGCAATTGCATCGCCGAGCAGGTTGAGTGTAAGAAAAGCCCGGTGCCGATAACAACATAGCGTTCGCCAATGCTGGTTGAGTGCAGATCGCTTATCAGGCCCTCACATTTGTTAGAACCGCAACCTTGCTTGCCTCTCCCGCTGCGCCTATCCACACAGACAAAGGTATGAATACCAGGAACGGATGGGTGAACCATCCCCTGCGTTCGTACTCTACTTCATTTGAATAAATGGTATAGAACCAGAACCAACGTATTGCGGCAATATACCATTCCACTTTTCAAGAGCTCGCAGTTGAAGCACCAGGGGATTGTTCGCAATTGCCGAGGCTTCGACTTGAATCGCCTTAGCCTTGCCATTGGCAGCTTCGACCATTTGCTGGGCTTCGAATTTAACTTGTTCCAACTTATTCTTGGCAGCAAGAGCATTCTGCTCCGCTGTGACCTTGGCCTCAATAGCATCGTTAAACACTTTTGAAAAGTGGAAGTTGACAATGTTAAGTCCGTCGATGACCATGCCTTGCGGCAGAAAACGTTCTCTCAATAGAGTATTGGTGTCTTCGCGTACCTGCTCTCGCTTGGTGATTACCTCTTCGGCCGTATAACGGGCAGTGACAGCTTTCAATATTTCCTGGAGTCCCGGGTCCAGCACATTCGACTCGAAGTTGTTACCGAATTTTTGGAAGAACTGGTCAATGCCGCTCGGATTAATGTGATAATTCAATGCTACCTTCGATGTCACCATCTGCAAGTCTTTGGTTGACGCATCTGCATCGACCTCGCTTTTCTTCGTTTTAATATCAAGAATCTCAACGTGATCAATGAGTGGGATCTTGAAGTACAGTCCTTCGTTCTTGACGCTCCCAGTGACTGCTCCGAATCGAAGCAGGACTCCACGCTCTCCGTAGTTGACAGTCCCGCAGGAGCCAAACCCGATCAGTAAAACCAAAACTCCGGCTAACACCCACCTGACGGCTCTACCTGCCCCTTTGACTCGTGACAGCTCGTAGCTCATAGTATCTCCTCGTTGGTTTTTGGCAAACCGCCTGCGCTCCTCCAGGCATGGCTTCGGCGACGGTGAGCTGATCCAGATCCCTCGAATCATCGTTATCTATGGAACACCAGACAAGGCGCCTGAGATCTCGCGTCGATTTTTCAGTTCGAGTTGCGAGACTGTTGATTGCGTCGAGCTCGGCCAGCGCCTGTGGTGGAAAATCAGGAAGAAGCCCTCTTTCGAGCATCGCCCGCCGGGCGATGCCTCTTAAGATAGAACGGTGTTGCCTGTCATCGGCTTGCATCATAACGTCACTGACAAAGACTTCGGTGTTTTTTTGTTTCTTCGACTTCGTTTTGGAAATTCCCGTCGAACTCTTGCCGCAATCTGTCGATCCGTCATCTTGTCAACTGTTTCAATACCAATCACCCGCCCGCTGAGACCTTCACGCTCCAGACGTTTTTCGAGCTCGACCTTTGCCTCACCGGGACCAAGTATCAGGATGGAATCCGCATCACGAATACACGTTATTACATCATCATAGTATTTGTTCAGATGGCCGGTAAAGCGTGTGTCTCGCTGGTCTTCTGCCGAGTCCTCCTGTGCTGCACGAGAATATCGGACATGCTTCTCCATGCCTGATCTGATCAGGCTCGTCTTTTCTCCCTTGTCCGTGACACTCACGATAACCGTCTTCCGGTGGTCAATCCAAATGCCCACTTCTCTTTTCATAGATTTCTCCTTTGCCCTTTTAGGCTACTCACGGAATAATCAATCCAATCAAAGACATGTGGCATTCGTGGCTCTTGTGTCGCGACCCTCTCGCTCCCTGCCGACTTCTACCTCGGGGCAGATTTCGGTTGGCAGCTCCAAAGCACATTTCTTATACCCCTGCGATTATTCTCGTGTCAGTTCATTACGGCTCATCCGAGCGGTCAAAATTGCACATCCGAGTCAATGAGGTGCGACCGCAGGGCGGGGCCGGTCGAGAGGACGAAGCGTTGCGGACGGGTCGAGCAAAGCGATCCGGAACCCGCGATGCGACATTGTATCTCGCAGGGAGTCAGGGTTCTTGAGCGACCAGGGCCGGCGTGGACCTTTCAGTTACGCAAGCCGGAGGCACTGGGCACGGGGGGCGAGTCTCGAAGCGATCCCGGGCTGTGCAATTTTGACTATGCAAGTGACTCTTCGAGTGGATTGACCAGGCTGCAAATGTCCGCTTACCGATGCACTCGTTAGTAATTGGGATGAGCAGTATTGACCAGACGTGTGAGCCGCACTGAACTGACACATTGATTGCCGGCAAGGTATAAAGGGTGTGGCTTCAGGTGCCGACCGCGTGGGTTGGACCTAAAATGGCCCCTCCCCGTTATGCGTCCTTGGGGTCCAGAGGCAAAATGAACATTTCCGGGCCTGACCAAGAATTGCATCCGACAAGTTCCAATATCGGGAGTATCCGATTTATTGCAGTAACACCGATCTGTTCTTTTCATGAATAGAGCGGAATAGCCCGCATGTTGACAGCATGAGATGCAGATCTTATATATACAGAACAATATGAAATATACAAAGGAGATTGAAAAATGAGACTTATTCCGTACCTGCCTACGTCCGAGACAACTTCTCGTCTTTGGCCGCAGACTACACGGTTCTTCGAGGAGTTCTTCAACGATTTTCCTGTAATTGGCTCGCTCGCTCAGAATAGAGAACGTTGGATCCCAGCGGTGGATATTCTGGAGAAGGACGGCAATCTGATACTCTGTGCTGAACTTCCAGGTATGAATGAAAAGGAGATCGAACTGAAAATTGAAGGTCAAGTCCTCACGCTAAAAGGCGAGAGGAAGATCGAGACGGAGGAAAACAAGTCAAACTATCATTCTAGAGAAGGACACTATGGCACGTTTTCCCGGTCGTTTTCGCTGCCGGAAACCGTTGAGGGTGACAAGATTAAAGCCGAATACAAGCACGGCATTCTGACGGTGACTATTCCTCAGAAGCCGGAAGTTCAACCTCGCGAAATCCCAGTCTCGGTGCAGTAAGGGAGAGAATGTCATTTGTGCCGGCAAGCATCGATAAGTGGTTCAGAGGCACGCGCCTCGATTCCATCGATTTCGGAGGAAGAGCGCAAGAGAGCTGGCAACCCCCGGCTCTCTCTCCCCGGTTTCCAATCCTACCGCCAAATTCCGCCGCTTATGAATCCGGCTCAGCGCGCAGAAGCGCCACGGCAAAGAGCAGCATAAACTCGGCGTCGCGAAGGAAATTCAGGAGCACCTTATGCTGCGGTCAGCTCATCTCACTGAACAACCTTCACCTGGAAGGTGAAGGGCTTCTTCTGCATCGGCTGAAGCCGACTGAGAGGCTGCATGTACTCCTGCCTTTCTCAAGAAACATGCGGACACAGTGAGATCATCCCGAAGTTGTTCTTTGCCAAGGATGCGGAGGAGAATCTCACGGAATGCTATCCGCGTTTATCCATGTAGATCCGTCTCCGTGATGGGAGGCGGGCCAGCGTGGAGCTGGCCGAAATTGCCGTGGGTTCGAATATCCGATGGCCTATTTTTTCACATCAAGCTGCAAATGGTCTCGACTCAGTGCGACGGTAGTTCTCACCTCGACCGCATGCTCCTGACGATCATCGACAAGGGGAATTGCTTGGGCGTCTTGCTCAATGCCATCGACTGTCACAGTCATTCCGCCAGTCGAGGCGTGCGTTTGCAGGACGGCGATGTGATAAACGGTTTCCCGATACCGGTAGTGGACCCTGAACGCCTTCCAGTCCGCAGGTAGGCACGGAGCAAAGTGCAGTTTGTCTACTTCCAACCGCAGCCCCAGGAGAGACTCCACAATCAGCCGGTACATCCACCCCGCCGAGCCCGTGTACCATGTCCATCCGCCGCGGCCGGTGTGCGGCGAGAGCGCGTAAACGTCGGCCGCTACGACATACGGTTCAACCTTGTAGGTCGCCATCGCCTCGGCAGTCCGCGCGTGGTTCACCGGGTTGATTATTGAAAATAGCTCCCACGCGCGCCTATTGTCGCCCAATGAAGCGAAGGCCATGGCCGACCAGATCGCCCCGTGCGTGTACTGCCCGCCATTCTCTCTCACGCCCGGGACGTACCCTTTTATGTAACCGGGATTCAAATTCGACTTGTCGAACGGCGGGTCCAGGAGTTGGATCAGTGCATGGTCACGGCGAACGAGACGCTTGTCCACCGCTTCCATGGCCATGCGGGAGTGCTCTCTGTCGCCCCCTCCGGAGAGGACGGACCAACTTTGCGCAACCGAATCAATCTGGCACTCTGGGTTGGCCGCTGACCCAAGCGGCGAGCCGTCGTCGAAGTATGCGCGGCGGTACCACGCTCCATCCCAGGCATTCTGCTCAATGTTCCGTTGCACCTGAGCCGCCTCGCTCCGGCAGCGATCAGCGAAGGAGGCGTCGCCCCGCTTGCGGGCGACCTCAGCGAAGCGCATGAGCACTTCATATAGGAAAAAGCTCAACCATACGCTTTCGCCCTTGCCTTGCTCGCCCACAAGGTTCATGCCGTCGTTCCAATCGCCGGAGCCGATAAGCGGCAGGCCGTGGTTACCAAATCTGAGGCCCCTCGTAATCGCTCGCGCACAGTGTTCGTACAGACTGGCCGCTTCCCCGGACCGGCCAGGCAGATCGTAATACGAGTCCTCGTCGGCGTTTACCTGGCGTCCTTCCAGAAAGTGGACGGCTTCGTCCAATACTCCTGTATCTCCAGTATCTAGAACGTAGCGGCAGGTTGCCAAAGGCAGCCAGAGGTAGTCATCCGAACAGTGCGTGCGGACGCCGCGGCCCGAGGGGGGATGCCACCAATGCTGGACATCACCGTCTCGAAACTGATGTGCAGCGGCTCGGAGTAAGTGCTCGCGCACCAGGTGTGGCTCGGCGTGGATGAGCGCCATTACATCCTGCAACTGATCGCGAAAACCGAAGGCTCCACCCGGCTGGTAGAATCCGCTTCGTGCCCAGAGGCGGCACGCGAGAGTCTGGTACAGGAGCCAGCCGTTGGTCAAAACGTTGAGGGATTCGTCCGGGGTTTCCACATGCACCGCGCCCAGCGTATGCTTCCAGTACTGCCACACCGCTTCGAGCGCGCCCCGCGCCGCAGCAGATCCGCGGAAGCGATTTGCCACTTTGCGGGCGTCTTCGGCGTCCCGCCCGGCTCCAAGCCGGAAGATGAATTCACGCTCTTCTCCGTGGGCAAGCTCGAATGGAACCTGGACCGCGGCACAGGGGTCCAGCGCGGCACCAATTTTCCCCGAAAGCCGTGACCGAAACATCGCTGCCGGTCTCCGAAGCGTGCCGTTACGTCCAAGAAACTCCGTCCGATCGCAACTGACGGTCCGCGAGGCATCGTCAACGTCGAAAAAGGCAACCCGATCCGGAACCTCTATGTTGTAAGGATTTCGGGCAAGCAGCGCTCCGCTTCCGGGATCGACTTCAGTAACCACGTGCATAGTCGATTTCGGCCTCAGGTCACCGAGCACCCATTCCACATATCCCGTGGCAGAGAGCCGGCAGGATCGGCCGGACTCATTTCGCACCTTCAAGATCATGAACTTGATAGGAGCGTCCAGGGCCACGAAAACCGTAAGTTCTGAACGGATGCCGTGCTCCGTGTGCTCGAAGATACTGTATCCGAATCCGTGCCGGCATGCGTATGGCATTGCTCCGCGGCTCGGCAGAGGCGTGGGGGACCAGAAGTGACCCCTTTCTTCGTCGCGGAGGTAAAAGGCCTCTCCGCTCGAATCGCTCACGGGATCGTTGTTCCAGGGAGTGAGGCGGAATTCGTGGGCATTCTCGCTCCAGGTGCACGCAGAGCCGCTTTCGGAGACGACGGTTCCTAACAGCGGATTCGCCAGCACATTTACCCACGGTGCCGGCGTCTCGTGTCCGGGCGCCGTCGTGATTACATACTCGCGCCCATCGGATGTGAATCCGCCCAGCCCGTTGAAGAAGATCAGATCGCGGCGAGGCAACGCCGCCGCCGCCCGGGGCTCGGCACGCCCGGGCCGGCTCGGCGCAAAGCGCGGGACGGGTACTTCCACGGGGCTGTGGTGATTGATCTGATCTGCCAGCGATCCTCGACTGTCGGTGATGATGGCACGAGCGACCGATTCGAGCAAAATGCGATCCTCGTTCGATATCTGCTCAGCGGCTCTGACAAAGATGCCTCCCGGCCGATTTGTCACGTTGGCTTCGATGCCTGCGGCAATCAACCCCATGATCTGGTCGTGGAGTAGTTGCCGATAGCCGGCATGATCTTCGTTCCAGATCACCAGGTCGACCGACAGTCCTTTCAGGCGCCAGTACGCGTGTGCCTGGACGAGCTGGCGCACAAGATCGATATTGGCCGGGTCTCCAATCCGCAGCAGCACGATCGGCAAATCGCCGGAAATGGAGTAGCCCCAAAGACCGGATTGCCCACGACGGTTTTTAATGAGGACACTCGGGTCGACGCGTAGAGAGGAATTGGCGTAGAGGATTGAGCTGGCCAGGCGTCCATAGAGTTGCGCGTCGGCTTCTGTTGCGTTGAGCTGCCGGAGGAGCACCTGGCTATGCGTCCAGGCAAGTTCAAAGACACGATCCGCCAGACGCCGATCCTGGTATTTCTCAACCAGCCTGAGGCACGCGTCCCGGGTTTCACCGATGCCGGAAACGACATTCACCGATGCCGATCCTTCAGGGTCGAGACTAATCCGATATCGGATTGCAACAATCGGATCGAGAACGGATCCCTGGCTGCCGGAGAGCGGCGCAGAACCACGCATCGCTTGCGGATCGGCGACACCGTGTCCCCTGCCGATGTACTGCAGGCGGTCGGTTTCATAGGATATCTCCCCAGTGTCCGTGCCCTGGATGCCGAAAAGGTGAAACATCCATGGCGTCGGCTCGTTGAGGGAGCGCGGCCGGCGGGTGCATAGAATCGCCCTCTGTCGGCTGATAATTTCAGTCTGAACAAAGAGATTGCTGAACGCCGGATGCAGCGCGTCGGCTGCCGGCGAGGCGAGAACGACCTCCGCATAGCTCGTCAGTTCGATCATCCTGCGGGTCCGAGAACGGTTGGTGACTGTGATCCGGCGCAGCTCGATGTCATGCTCCGGTGAGACTGCGATCTCCGTATGCGTGTCGATGTCGTGGTCCCGGCGACGGAACTCCGCCCTCGCCTCGGAAAAAATCGCTTCGTACTTCTCCGACTCTATGTGCGTCGGCTGATATGCTGTGGACCATACATCTCCGCTGGTTACGTCGCGGATGTAACAGAACATGCCCCAGTTGTCGCAGGTGCTGTCCTCTCGCCAGCGCGTGACCGCGATATTCTTCCAGCGGCTGTATCCGCCGCCCGCGTTCGTGACCATCACATGGTATCTGCCGTTCGACAGCAACTGCAGCTCCGGTATCGGAGACTCGGGGCTGCTGAAAACGCGGATCGGCGCTTCCGCGCCGCTGGAGGTCCTACGCAAGTCGGAAAGCTCGGC
>DASQID010000861.1:0-7910 GCA_035631775.1 Acidobacteriota bacterium | reverse complement strand
ATTGTCTTCCCCGTACTTCGCCACCAGCTCTTCGTATCCCTTGTCCATCCCAATCAGGTGAGTGATCGACAGTTGGTGCAGCTCTCCGGCATCCTCGCCGCGCTCGATCCATCCGGCCGTTTTGTAGTAAGTTCCAGGATTGGCATGGAAGTACTCCAAGTACCGGCTGCTGCTTCCAAAGAACATCGCGATACAGTCGTGCGCTCGGGGGAAAACCAGGGGAATCGATCTCGCGGCCAGACCGACGATGCCGTTGTTGCAGAGACCGTAGCCGAAGAGAACGGCCTGGTATCTATCTTCATCGACCCGGTCGAGTGCAGCCTGCAACCGCTCGAGCATGCTCTTGCAGCCGATGTCGTGAAGTCCCTTCGGCATGAACTCCACATCGATCGTGCTCGGCGAACGGGAGACGACTGCACAGATCTCGCGATAGAAGATTTCGCAGCTGATCAACTTGAAACGCATTGGACACCGGACTGTTTCAGGCGACTATCAATTTACGCGCCAGAGCCACTGCGCCGTTGGCGTTTTCACTGTACCCATCCGCCCCGATCTGAGTCGCGTATTCCTGTGTGACAGGCGCACCGCCGATAATGAATTTGAACTGATCCCTCACACCTTGCGCCTTGA
The DNA here is from genome assembly GCA_035631775.1 of Acidobacteriota bacterium. Taxonomy (GTDB): domain Bacteria; phylum Acidobacteriota; class UBA6911; order UBA6911; family UBA6911; genus DASQID01. The sequence continues at coordinate 7,280 of DASQID010000861.1, read as the reverse complement.
ATTCTTCTATGATCGTCTTCATCGAGGTCATGGTTGTGGTGAGAAGCGCAGAGAGGGCGATGATCTGAGCCTTTTTTGCCTTGGCTTCGGTTAGGAACTTCTGGGGGGTCACGTCGGTTCCAAGGTCGTAGACGTCGAAGCCGGCACCTTCGAGCATGGAGGCGACGAGGTTCTTGCCTATATCGTGCAGATCTCCTCGCACGGTCCCGATAACGACAGTGCCTGTGGAGACCACTCCTTTTGCTGCCAACAACGGCCGGATCAGTTCGAGCGCGCCTTTCATCGCGCGAGCCGCGATGAGTAATTCCGGCACGAAATATTCCTGACACTCGAATCGCCTGCCGACTTCATCCATAGCGGGAACCATGTACTGCGTCACCAATTCCAGGGGATCGACTTTTTCCGCGATTGCCTCTTTCGTGACGGCGATGGCGCTCTTTGCATCGCCCCTCAGAATCGCATCTTTCAACTGATTCAGATCTGGCATAAATGCTCCCTGTTAAGATGTCCCGCTAAGCGGGTAGCTTGAGGATGCCCACCGCGCCTTGGCGACTTGGCGGTGGCTACTCAAAGAACCACTGCCAAGACGCAAAACCGCGAAGACCCAAAAACTCCAATTCGATTGCTTCTCACCGCTTCAGATTGGCGGCGTAATCCTTTATTGCCCTGTATTGGCTCTCACCGTCAAGGCCTGCCTCCGCCAGGACCATGTAACCCTGCCCGCTGCCGAGGAAGCGACCGTTGCGGTAGGGATGAAGCGATCGCGAACGCCCGTAGCCGGAGCACACCCATCGGAACATAGTCGGCAGGGTAAATCCCGTAATCCCCATAGCCTCACGCATGCGCTCTTCGGGCAGGATCACCTGCTGTTCGTGAGCCGGAAGGAGGTCAAAAAGTTCGGCACTTGAAACGTAGTAAATCCAAAGATCCGGCCCATCCTTCTCGAGAAGGGGCAAAGCCCCCTCGATGAACGCGTAGGTTGCCGCGCTTTCCTGAAGGATAACGGTTCCTTCACCTTTGCCACGAGGTTTCTTGAGGAGGTAGACCCCGTTCACCGCATCTTCTGCGGGCGCAAGTCCCAGGGCTTGCCGGTCGAGAACTTTTTCATTCGGTCGGGTCGAAAAAGGGGCAATGAGCGCAGGTCTCCGGGCCAGCGCAGCCGACATGAGCGGCCAGATTTCATTGGGGTCCCATGGCGTGAGTGTAATAGCAGTCCCACGCGGGAAGTTGTCCTGCAGTAACTGCAAGGGCTGAGGATCCGCGTGAGTCGGTCCGTCCTCTCCCGTTTTCAGGCCGGCGTGCGCGCAAGCAAGGATGAACGGATGATAAGGCTCCGCGGCGTTGATTGCCTGGCGCGCCTGGGCTCCAATGGCATGAAGGCGCGCCGCAATGTGACCAAGCGGGGCAAGGAAGGAGGCGTAGGAGGCGCCGACACCAATGTGATGACCAAAGGATGTGATCCCCGAAAGGTAGCCCGACATCGCATCCTCGCAAATACCCCCGATCGAAAGAAGGCGAGCGGTCGGATTCGCCGCTGCATTCCAATACCCCTCGGAAAAGCCGGCTCCGATCTTGTTTACGCTCGTCGACCCGAGCAGGTCCGCGGCCGCTGTAAGGAAGGCCCCCGCGGAAGCCTGGTTATAGTAGTGGAGTACACGTCCAAGCTCGGCCCTGAGTTGCGTGATTGTGCCCGGCTTGAGTGTCAACTCGGCTGGAGTGCTTCGCTGATTTTTCGCGGCCAGTTCATAGACTGCTTCCACGTGAGGGGCACCGTCCCGCGGGCATCGCATGCGCGCGTCGAGCCGCCTCCTCGCGTCGAAAAGTCGTCGCGCGAGCGCATCCACCATTGGATGACTCTCTTCCACGACCATACGCACAATGGAAAGGGCCTCCCAGAAGCACTCCTCCAGGATATTCCTGCCGTCGCCGTTTTGCAGGCAGCGTTGATTACCGGTTTCGCACGTCGGAAGGGATAGACCCGCCTTTCCCGTTAGCACCGACAGCGCCTGGTAGAATCCGTCGGAGCACATTTTGTGACCTGCGCCGTGAGACGCCTTTCCCTCGATGCCATACCGCCAGCCCTTGCGGGTACGGTAGACGATCACCGTGGGCTGTCCGTTATCCATCGAAGCCGCGATGCGCTGGGCACCGACGATTTGCTGGAAATCCAGTCCGTCGGAAACAAAAACCACGTTCCAGTCATGCAGGTGAAAGAGTTCCATCGGATTCCATTGAACGTAGTCGCCCGGCAGTCCATCTTCGCGACAGACCCGGTTTGAGTCGATTGAAGCCTGGTTCCAGTCGAGATGCAGGATCACGTTGCCGAGTGACGCGGTCCCAGCCGCCGCGAGAGCCTCCCCGACACGTCCTGGCGTAAGACCGCCCTCACCCTCCACGATGTGAACGCGGGGCGCATTGGCCCCAAAGTAATCGCGCGCCCCCAGGGCAAGGCCGAGCGAACTCGCCAGCCCGACACCAGAGGCCCCCGTCGAGAGCCGGACAAATGGCGTCGCCGGTGTCGGGTGTCCGTCCAGAGCCTTTGTACCGAATTTTACGAAAAGCGGCGTTCGGGTCGTGGGATTGCGCCGGAAACCCAGAAGGTCTTCGAGCCGGAGCCTGTAACGGAGATCGGCGGGCAGCAGTGCCGGCATACCCAAGCGGACAATCTCATCGCGCAACGCCCACATCGCATATAAACCCATTGCCTTGTGTCCGGCTGCGTAGGAGATTATGTCCGCGTCTTCGCGATCGGGCCGCGCGAAATCATACTCCAGGGCGTCAAACAAAATCGCTGCCACGAAGCGCCCGGAGGAGATGGATCCGCCGGGATGCCCCGACGTCGGTACATAGTTGTACAGCAGGGCGCAAAGCGAACGATAACTGAGATCCAACGTCTCAAAATGGGCAAGTTCCTCCGGGGAGAGAGATGCCTTTTCGTGACTTAGCGCTTCAGTCGCGTCGACATAGGTCCCCCGGCGAGGTCCAAACTGAAACTGCATCGCGTCTACCTTTCAGAGCATATCGCGTCTTATGAATAGATCGGTCGGTCGGCGGATTTCGGCCGGATGACCGGAGTCTAGCCCGATCCGAGGTAGTACTATAGGGCACCATTCGTCGATATGTAAACAATCGAAACAGCCCGGTATTAATGCCGCCTTTGCACCAAAACGGGGACGCTCCCCATTTTCCAATCAACACCTGACATTCTCCACGCTTTGTCTGGAAAACGGGGAGCGTCCCCGTTTTTGTTTTGGTGTATGTTATGTCATCGAAAGGGAAGGTCTCGGTATGAGGATAAACATTGTTGTTGTCGCTGTGGCTGTGTTGACTGCCGGCCACACATCCGTGCGTGCTCAAACCAAAGACGCAAGCCTCCCCTCTGCACCAGAAATTCTCGACAAGTACGTGGAGGCAACAGGAGGCAAGGCTGCATACGACCGCATTCACACCATTTACTCCAGAGGTACTTTTTCGGTCCTGGGGACCGGGATTCACGGCAACCTCAGCTCTTACGAGGCCGAACCGGGCAAGTCTCTCTCGATTCTTGATATTCCGGGTGGAGAGCGAATCCAGGAGGGCACGAACGGCAACGTTGCGTGGGTTGTGTCAACTCAGGACGGCGCAAGACTGAAAGAAGGCGAAGAGAGAGCGACGGCGTTGAGGGAGGCGACATTCAACTCCAAGGTTTACTGGCGAAAGCTGTACCCTGTGACAGAATGTGCTGGGATCGAAGCCGTAAACGGGGACGCCTGCTTCAAGGTCGTATTGAAGCCGGCTGCAGGCAAACCCATCACTCAGTACTATGACACGAAGTCATTCCTGCTTACAAAAAGCGTGATTCTCCTCAATACCCCGACTGGCGAGGTGCCTTCGGAGAATTTCTACACGGATTACAGGCAGGTGAACCGAATCCTCTTCCCTCACAGTCTGAACCACCGGGTCGGGAGAGAGGAAATAGTAGTGGTCATCGACGCTATCGAGTGCAATGCCGACGTGCCCTGGTATCGCTTCGACCTGCCCGAAGAGGTCCGCGCGCTGCTGCGCAAAATCAGCGACAGACGCTAGATTATCCGGAAATGTACTTCTCTTGCTGGTTTCTCGAGCCTCGGAGGTCTATAGGTGGCATCTGCACGACAAAGGCGAAAGGCACCCGAAAGGGATCTCAGCGTACGAGCCTGATGAGTTTCTCCCGGCGCTCGGACCAATCCTGAGTTGGATACACACGAGAGGCAACTTCGACCAAACGGGGCAGCATGTTGAATATCGCCAGCTGAGTCCATTTCGCGCCGGATCGCGTACGAAATCCTCGATTGTTTACCGACTCCGCCACTTCGGAGAGCGGCTTGTCGGCCACGATCATTTCGAGCATCAGAATAAGGGCTTCCTTCTCCTTGGAGTTCTCGACGAGGTGCAGGGTATCATCGCCAACCTTCATCCCGAAGGGAAGCTCCTCTATCCAGGTTACATCCGCACCGGTCGGTGCCGCCTCTCGCTCCCACTCTGCCGCCACCAGGCGCCAGCCGTCTTTGGCTTTCCTGCTCCAGTATTCCTGTCCAGGTGGTTCCGCAAACACCTCACGTGAACGTTCCTTACCTTGCATGGTTCGCCTCCCCGAAGAGTGATCGCATTGAGTCGACCGATTCCAAAGCAAGACTCATGCCCAGAATGCCCGAGCATCCCGCTGTGACGGTAAGTGGTTTAAAATCAGACAGTAGATTGGTAGGGGTCCCCGGGTGAACACGAAGCCGATCGTCCGTCTCTGGGATAGCTGCTGCCCAGAAACGGACACTTCGAAGCAGCGACAAATACCAACGGCGCTGAGACAGCGTTACTCGTACAGCAGCGTAATTCGTAATTCTTTAGTCGTCATTTGTCTTGCCCGGTCAGCCTCTTTACGAGGAATTCCCTGAAAGCCGGGAGGTTTTTCCACGATGTTGCGCACTTCATCAATTTCGCCTTGCTGTCAATCACCGTAAAACCATCATCCGTGATGCGGATGCCGAGCTTCTCCATCACCAGCAGATCTTCCGAGATTGCAAGATAGACGGCTACCGGATCGAACAAGGTCGAACTCTCTTTCTCTGCCCTCCCCCTGTCCTTTCCCAGCCAGAATCTGTAATTTTCGATAACCGCCTGCGCCAGCGGGTCTCGGCAGTCGCGCACGGCGGCATATTGGTCTCCGATGAGGCGCACCAGGCTGCATGTATCCAGTGGTGTAATGGTGACGTCCCAGGCCGCGCTCAGAGCTCGCCGGCACGCCTGCGCGTTGGCCTTCACGTTGTATTCCGCCTCGGGCCGGCTCTTGCCGCCATAGCCATATCGTACACTGCCATGCATCCCCACAAATCTCGCCCGCTGGGCAATGCGTGGCTCCCGCTCCAAAGCCGCTTGGATATTTGGAACTGGGCCGATGCAGATGAGGGTCACGCGTTCGGGCGACTGCATGATGGTATTAATCAGGGCCTGAACTCCGTCGCGAAAAACTCTGCCCGGATAGCGCGAAATTTCGTAGTCCTTCACCCAGGCCGCCTGCCCGCCCTCCCCTTCCATGACCGGCAAGCCAAGACCTATGCCAACATCGGTGCGCCCTGCGATCTCGAGCAAGCGTGCCACGATCTTTGCGCGGTATTCGGACTTACCCTGGTCTGTAACAACTAGTTTCAAATCAAGCTCCGGTGACTTGAGAAGCAGGGCCAATGCCCAGGTATCGTCGATGTCGTCCCCGATGTCGGTGTCGAGAATTACGGGAACTCCGCCTGGTTTCGCCGTGGGGCAATCAAAAGCCTGCGTAAACAACGCCAGGCCGAGACAAAGCATCATCTGTAGTAATTGAGTTTTCATAATCACCTGAATTCCTGCGACACAATGCGCAACTCTCAAACTTTACCTGAGTTCCGGTAATCACTGTTTCAAGCGATCGCTTGGTCCAGCAGTAAGTTGAGCCGACATTCCCTCGGCCAGGGTTCTCAGACAGGCTCGGACGCCGTTGCGTCGGGCGATGTCCACATAATTGACGAGGTTCATCCAAAGATAGATCGGACTCATCATCTCCCGGAGGCGCCACCACCGCAGCCGACCTGGTCGGGAGAGGCACTCGGAATAGAGCGCAATCCTGTCGAGTGTTTCCTGTGCACGGGTTTCCGACGGTTCGCCCGGCAGTCCATCTCTATCGAGGATCACTGGATGGATCGCGATTCTCTCGACGTCCCGTCGCAGTGGATTCAGGGTTACCCTCCAGACTGCACTGTTCTGCCAGGCGCTATACTGCTTTGGAGTGTCTCCCCGAGGGAAAACATAGTTCCCTGTCCCCCAAAAGACCACCCCTCGTTTGTCCGCTTGCACCCCACTGATGCAATGCGCGTGATGAAAAATCACCACGCTGGTCCCTTCCTCCAGGCACAACTCGGCCAGTTGCCTCTGGCGAGGAGATGGAACCGGGAGAAATTCCTGACCACTGTGGATGGAGACAACAGCGAACTGTGCAGATCTCCGCAGCTCGCGGATGCTTTCTCGCAATAAACCCGGGTCGGCCGGGAACGTGCCTGCAGACGTATTGGTGGCAGACTGATAGCGCGGGTCCGCCGCGCACAGCACCCCCACTCCAATGCCCTCATGCTCCAGGATAGCCGGCCGCCTCGCTTCATTCAGGTTGCGTCCTGCGCCGGCGCGAGGCAGGCGTCGGGCATCCAGCGCCTCAATGGTGTCGAGTAAGCCCCTCTCGCCATAGTCAAAAATGTGGTTGTTCGCCAGACCCCAGACAAACCGCCTGTCGAAAAACTCCAGCACTTTCTGTGTGCATTTGAAGCTGTAACGTTTGTTGCGGTGGACCTGCGACGCGTCGGTAATCGGGGCTTCAAAATTCATCAGAACAGCGTCCGCATCCTCGAAGCCCGGCCATAAGGACCGACTCAAGGATCCCCCGCTTGCACGGTGCAAGGCATCCTGGGCACTGCCCGCGGGCATGACATCGCCAACGCATGCCAACACAAACTTGGGTTGTCTAACCGCCGCCGACTCATCTGGAATCACGCGAGCGTGCTCCTCTTAAGGTTCCTCTCTTGGAGTTCCTGGGCCTTAGGGCTGGCGCAAGAATAAATTAACATTTTGGCGCGAGCACCGTCGCGCCTGCGGCGCTCCTGGGGCGGGCAGATGCGAGGCGCCGCGACGCAGGCGATATCAGTGTGTATCGTCGAGGAGCGGCAACGAAGCAGATGCCCGCCCGCCGCCGCGCCCTTTCAGGCTGCGGCCCGCAGGCCCCCTGGCGTTGTTTCTAGCGCCTC
>DASQID010000860.1:0-8909 GCA_035631775.1 Acidobacteriota bacterium | reverse complement strand
TCAGGCTGCGGCCCGCAGGCCCGCTGGCTTTGTTGCTCGCTCCTCACATACCACCCCGGGTATAGCTCGTCGCTCGCGCCTCGCCAGCGGGCCTGGGGGCCAGCAGCAAAATGTGAAGTTATTCTTGCGCCAGCCCTAAGCGCGTGACCTGGTCAGGCCAAGACCTGGACGATCCGGGAGAATGAGCTTCCCATCCTTGACCTTCACTCCGGAGTACGGATCGTCTGCAATGAGCAGGTTGCCGTCCAGATCCGCAAAGTCAACAAGTGGAGACAGGTGCGCCGCCGCAGTCACGCCGATAGAGCTTTCGATCATGCAGCCCAGCATAGTCTTCAGGCCCAGCGACTTGGCGATCTGGATCATCCGAAACGCTTCGAACATCCCGCCGCATTTCATCAGCTTGATGTTCACGCCGTCGAATGCGTCCACGAGTTTTGGAATGTCGGCCGGATGCAGGCAGGCTTCGTCCGCAATGAGTGGAAGGTGCACCCGTTTCCGAACCCAGCGGATGTCTTCGAGCATCGAGGCCGGCATCGGCTGTTCGACGGATTGCACCCCCTGGGTTTCGAGCCAGTTGATCTTGCGGACAGCTTCTTCCTTGTTCGTCCACCCTTCGTTTGCATCCACCCGTAGTGGCTTTTTCGTCACAGTGCGCACTGCTTCGATCGTGGGCTCATCGGTCTTGAGCCCCACCTTGATCTTCAGAATGGGAAAAGCGTCCGCCTCTGTCACTTTCTGGCGCGTGACCTCGGGTGTGTCTATTCCTACTGAAAACGTGGTTAAAGGCGTGTCGCTCGGGTCCAGACCGAAGTAGCGATAGAGGGGAACCCCAAGTTTCTGTCCGATCCAGTCCATGAGAGCAATGTCGAGCGCCGCCTTGGCTGCAAATTGCCCCTGGACCCGGTGAAAGACCTCAGCCATGAGTTTTTCGAACTGCCAAGGATTGGCCGACAAGAAATAATCCCGCACCGCTCCCACCGCCTTCTGCGCGGACTCAGCGTCTTCGTGGTATCGGACGATAGGCGCGCCCTCTCCAAACCCCGTGATCCCGTCACGCGCGAACTGGAGATGCAGATTGTCGCGGTAATCGCTCGACGACATCGTCGTGGTCCACGTGTGCCGGAGTTTGAGACGAACGATCTTAGTGGTAAGGGTGGCCGGCCCGGCCGGACTTGCGTTTGGTGCCATCGCAGCTGCTCTTTCTTTGACCGACAAGGCCGCCGCCCCGAAGGTCTTCAGCATGTCTCTTCTTCTCATAATCACTCACCGGTATCAGACCATTTTGTCCATAACCCCCGACATGTACAAGAAGAGATGATTCAAAATGAGGTCAACATGAATGACGAATCACCTCCCACCCGCAGAGCGGGTGGCTTGACGAAGCCCCCGGAGGGGGGCGAGCCAGTAGCCCCGGGCTGCGCTGCGCTTGCCCGGCGCTATTAGCTGTGCGCCCTTCCAGGGCGCGGGCTTGCTGTTATGGTTGATCCCTGCATTTCCATATCTCATCTTGTCCAACCAACGCCGGAACGGCAAAGCCCTTTCGAGTCTCACCGCCAGAGGCGGTGGTTTACCTTAAGCGCCCCTTGCCCGATGTCTTTATTCGCATTCGTCATTCGTCATTTGTATTGGGCGAGGTTGCCGCGAACTTCGAAATTCACCGAATCGTGGATGTGGCGCGCATCATCGGCGAGGGCAAGTGTGTGTTTGCCCGTCTGTGGAATCCAGAGCAGGAGCGAGCCGGCAGACCCTAGTAGCTGACCATCCAGAAGCCACTGCAACGTGTTGCCTTCGGGCGTAGCCTCGAAGAAGACCCTCTGTTCCGCCGGCGGAATGTCCGGATCCAGTGCGATCACAGTCTCGTGCGCAGGATAGACAATCCGGAAGTTGGTCTGAGTGGCCGCCTCTCTCACAACCGCCGTCTCGGTGCCGTGAATAAACCATTCCCTGCGAGTCTGTCCGGTATCCGCGATCTGTACCGTGGAGTTCACCATTCCCGTCGGCGGTGCCGGGGGTCTGCTCGGTCTATCGCGATGTAGCCAGTTCATGATCTCGACCCACACTGGAGCGGCACCCGTGATGCCGCTGACGTTCCACATCGGCTCGCCTGAAAAATTGCCCGCCCACACGCCCACGGTAAACCGATCCGAATATCCTACGCACCAATTGTCCCGCATGTCCTTGCTGGTACCGGTTTTCACAGCCGTCCAGAAGCGGGTTGACAATGGGCTTTCAAGGCTGAAGGTTTCACTTCGGCTTTCCCTGTCGGAGAGGATGTCATCGACGAGGAAAACAGCCTGGGGGGAGAGAACACACCTCGACTCGCGCCGGTCTTCATCAAATGACAGGCGCAGGGGACTCCACACGCCGTTGTTTGCGAGAGCGCGATATGCGGCGACCAGGTCCCACAGGGTGATGTCGGCGGAACCCAAGGCGAGTGATGGCCCATAGAAATCCGCCTGACGGATATTCCTGAAGCCGAGATTCCTCAACTCCCCGACGAATGGCTCGACACCAGCCAGGTTCAGCGCTTTCACGGCCGGCACATTTAATGAGGAGGCCAGGGCCGTTCGGACGGTCACAATGCCATGGAACGTGTTGTCATAGTTTCTCGGCCGATAAATACCTCCCGCGACGGGGACATCCGTTGGACTGTCGTCAAGCAAGGAGGCGGGAGTCAGCAGGCGTTTCTCGAAGGCCAATCCGTACAGAAAGGGTTTCAGAGTCGACCCGGCCTGCCGCATCGCCTGAGTTCCGTCCACATAGCGCCTGCTGCTCTGATCCCCCAGGTTGCCGACATACGCCAGAACCTCACCTGTGATGTTGTCGACCACAAGGAGAGCAGCATCATGCATATTCCGGGATCTCAGGGCCATCAGATGGCGGCCCACCGCCTCTGTCGCGAAGTACTGCAGCCGCGCGTCCAGCGTGGAAACAAGCCGGTCGGCTGACGTCCCCCGCCGGGCTCTGGATTCGTCGAGGAGGCGCAGAGCCGCATGGGGAGCAAGTGACGCTTGCGGCAAGACCAGGTAAGGCCGCGATAGCACCTCGCCGGTCCTGGAGCGGATCTTCGACTCGTCAGCAGACAGCTTCAATCTTTCGCTGAGAAGACAAGCCCGTGCTCCCACCTGGTCGACGCCGGCATTGGGCGCACGGATGAGCGCCGCCAGAATGAGCGACTCCACATCATCGAGTCCCTGCGGTTCCTTGCGAAACAATCCCCTGGAAGCCGCCGCGATGCCCTCCAGCTCGCCTCGAAAACTCACCAGATTAAGATAAGCTTCGAAAATCTCCGCCTTTGACCAGCGCTTCTCCAAAGATCGAGCCGCCAGGATCTGCCTCAGCTTTTGAGACAGGGTACGGCGGTGGTCACGCGGCCGCAGACCATTATCAAGCCTCGCGGCCAGCTGCATGCTGATTGTGCTCGCGCCGCGTGGGCCGGATCGGCCGAGCAGGCTGCGCAAAGCTCCGGCCAGCGAAACCCAGCTCACTCCACCGTGATTGTAGAACTGTCGGTCTTCCGTGAAAATGACCGCAGATTGTAGCGCAGGCGAGATTTCGTTCAGCGGTATCCAATCCAGCCTGCGTCCGCGCGCGTCCACGCGAAGCTCGTGGATGACCTCGCCGTGCCGGTCCAACAGCACCGCCTCCGAGCGCGTGCGAGATTTGCGGACTTCCCGGAAGGAGGGCGGGACAAACGATCCCGGCCAGAGGATCGCCCACAGCAGGAAAAGACCAGCCGACGCAGCAAAAACCGACAAGGCAAGCTTCGATATTCGAGTATTGCTTAGAAATCTCTTCATTTCATTGCAAATTTCAGATTGCGAATTTGAAGCGTCAATTTGCAGTTCGCAATTCGCAATCTGCAATTCTCAGACGTCCCATGATCATTGCTTGATCTGGATTGGGGAGTTCGGCAGCTCACCAAACATTTCCGGCGCATACATCGCCTCGACGCGCGTGGGAGGCAGGTTCATCTGTCCTGCGCTGTTGAGCCGAATGGTGTACTCAATCGTCCACGTTCCCTTGGGAACGTAGTCATAGTAAGAACGGAATGCTTCGAACGATCGTTCTTCGAATGCCGGCCAGACCCACCCTTCCCGCTTCTCCCCTCGCGTGGCAAGACTGGAGTCCCTTCCGAGTCCCGTGCCGAATATAGCCGCACCGGCAGGGATTGGGTCGCTCACCACCACCCAAGTCATGTCGGCCTGGGATTCCAGCTCGAGTTTTACCCTGACTATATCTCCCTGGCTCCAAACCCCCTGCTCCTTTTGCTCAACCGGGACGTAAGTTTTCTTTATTCTGAAGCCGCTCGAAAACGGCTCTCGCAAAGGTATGGCCGCCAGGCTCTGCACTGTTGCCCACGGTTTTCCCGACCCCGCCATATGCAGTGTCAGGGGACTTCGCTGCGCGGGCCAGCCGAAGGAAAGTTCATCTCGATTGGGTGAGTTTTTCCACTCGACAGCCTGCGTTTTTCCCGCAAGTGCGGCCGTGGTCGTCCCCGTCACCGGCGTTCCTTCAAAGGTGCGGGAGAACTTGTCCATGGCCAGAACGCCCCACGCGTTAGCCACCGTCGTGTCCCAGTGGCCACGATGTTGTCTGCCGAGAGCACCGCGCACGAGCCTGGGAATGTCCTCCCTCCAGGCCGGGGCTTCCATCTGGCTCAGAATCAGCCTCACCGCGTTCGCATCCACCGAGCACATGAGCCACCACAGCATGTCGTTCCGCTCCGTGGAAAAACCCATGGTGGTACCCTGGAAATTCAGCCTGGCGCGAAGAACCTGATCTGTTTCCCTCAGCCTGTCATCCCTGTTGCGGATTGCGGACGTCCTGCGCAGGATGTTGAGCCAATCCACCACGGCTGAGGTGGGCCAGAGGTTAGGTTCAATCGTAATGGTGGAAAGCAGGCCAGGCTCGACTTTGGCCTCGCGCGATAGTGCTTCCACCGCGCTCAGTTTGCGAATTCCCACGTCGGCAGTCGGGAGCGAGGACCATCGGACGACGCGTCCTTCGACAAAGCCGCGCAGGCCCGCCAGCATGCGCTGCTTCGCCTCTGCGGGAATCTCCCAACCCGCCTCGGATGCTATCGACACGACATAAGACGTCAGAACGTCACTGCCCAGGCGCATCGACGGGAAGTACTTCGCCAGGCCGTCACCGTCGAGGTAGGAGGGGAGCTGCGACATGACCCTGCCCCAGAGAGCCATATCCCGCAACGCGACGGCCTTTGACACCAGTTGTTCAAGGCAGATGTACGGGTAGATCTTCATATAGTCCGCCACACCGGTGAGTCCGTCCACGAGCGAGCGTTTGAATGAGATCCGGATGCCGCCTAGGCTCGGAAGCGAATCTTTGGGACGCTCGACATCCATTCGCAGGTCGCCATCGAGCTGGGCCAGAGTGGCCTGGAAAGTCCTCACCGGAACCGCCGGCACCACCTTCTGAACAACGTTCAAGCGATCGAGGACAACGTCTCCTGCGCTGGCCTCGAGCTCATATTTGAGCGAATCCACACCCAAAGGCGCCGTGATGCTCCACCCGATCTGCTTGGACTCCCCTGGAGCCAGTGCGATCGTTTGGGGAGATGGCAATTCTGCAAACTCCCTGATTCGGAGTGCTACCAGGACATCCATCCGACGTTCCGAGGCATTGCGGAGAGTGAATTCCGACCGGTACTTGTCTCCCTGGCGCACGACAGGTGAGATGCCCGAGAAGATCATCAAGTCCTGCGTGGATCGGATCGATGCGGATCCCGTGCCGAACAAGTCCAAGCCCGCGTTGGCCACGGCCACGATCCGGAAGGATGTGAGCGAATCGTTGAGCGGCACTTCCACGGTCGCCCGGCCATCCTCATCGAGGCTGACGCGCCCCTTCCAGAGAAGAAGGGTGTCGAACAATTCGCGAGTAGTCTGCCTGCCGCCGCCTCCCCCAGGAGGCAGAGCCTTCAAGCCGAAGTGTCTCTTGCCGATCACATGCATCTGTGCCGTTGACGTTTGAACCCCGTAATTCCTTCTCCCCATCATCGACTCGAGCAGGTTCCAGCTGCTGTTCGGCATGAGTTCGAGCAATCCTTCGTCCACGGCTGCCACGGCAACCTCGGCGCCGCGCGGCGGAGCCTTTCCGTCCCCCGCAGCGACGGCTATGCTCACTCTTGCTTTTTCGCGCACCTTGTAGACGGTCCGCTCCGGCTGGACTCTTACCTTGAGCTCATGAGATCCCCATCCCACATTGATTTCCGCAATCCCCAACTTGTACGCCGGGCGACCAAGGTCGACCGTTGCCGTGGGCTGCACTCCACTCAGCCTCCCGCGCACGACAAAAATCGAAACGAAAACGTTCGGAGCGTACTGGCCCTTGACGGGGATATCGACTACCGGCTCTTTTCCAGACAGCTCTCTCAGAAAGGCCTCGCCGACCCCTTCCCTCTCGATCGTCACCAGTGCGGTCGCCTTTCGGAAGGGCATGCGCACTTGGAACCGGGCTCTGTCGCCCGGCTCGTAACGTTTCTTCTCCGGCAAGAGGTCAATGCGGTCGTCATCCCTGGCGGCAAACCACCATTCATCTTTGCCGGCGACCCAGGAATCCTGAAAAGTGGTCGTCTCGCGGCCCGATTCATCCCGCGTTGTGGCCTGGAGAATGACCTGCCCTGACACGGGCGAGGGCTTTTCACAAAGCAACAGACCTCTCTTATCCGTTTTCCCTTCGCAAAAAGTCTGGAGACGCTTGATTTCCGTGCTGTGTTCGTAAGCATAGAAGCCGCCCACGAGCCGCGTGCGGTGAGAGTATGTCTTGCGCTCAAACAGGTCCACTCTCACAGGGGCACTCGCTACAGGTTTGCCCGTCAGACTCACGACGGCGACCCGGAATTTAAGGGCGTCCTTGGATAGCGCCCAGGAGTCCGGGCGAATGCCGATAAGCCGCTCCGCAGACCATAGTGAAATCCTGGAGGACGAAGTGACAATCTCACTGTTGGGATCCTTGAACTCCAGTTCGGCGAGGATCTCCTCCGGCTTGTCGATCTTCTGCAGTCCTGTGATCGTGGTACGAGCCGAGCCAAGCTTGTCGAGCGTGAGGTCGGTGCTCTTGAGCTTCAGAGTCTGACTTTCCTCTTCTTCAGGCTCGCCGCGAACCAGACCTTCCTTAACCGCACCGTTTGAAAAAGTGTAGTCTTCGAAGCCCTCGAAGCCGGGAACATACCGAGGATGAATATCGTAGCGGAACTTGATCGGCAGATTCCCCGCGGCTCCGCCGCCAAGGTAAGTCACGGTCAGATCGACGGGAACGTCGGAAGGGGAGACCAAGGGTTGGGATGGAGGCCGGATCAATGCACGCATGAGCGGGACACGATATTCCTCCACCCGAAAGGACCCGGAGATGGTGCCGCCGGAATGATTCGTGCTGCCGGCATCGCTCGGGGTCTTATTTCCTCCCGACAGAAGAATTTCGTACTCACCCAACCTGGCTTCTTTCGGAATTGTCCAGGTGCTTTCCGCAATGCCGTTGGCATCCCATTTGAGCTGTTGCTCGTAGCGCTGGTCGCTTCCCAGGTGCTGGATCACCAGAGAGTCGGGATTTTCGCTCGCAGGCTCCAGGGAAAACCCGGCAGTGACGTGCCTGCGCAGAATGTGCTTCATGTGTACGGTTTCTCCGGCGCGGAAGAGACTCCGATCGAGAATCGTGTGAGCAGCCGTCAGGTGTGGCTGCCACTCAAACGGCAGCTGAAATCTCCAGGGTTCAATCCCCTCGTTCCAACTGCTGTGCACGAAGGCCATGTCGTCACTGAGCTGGGCCGTCACGAGCAGTCCCTCTTGTTGGCGCATGGCAGAACATCGTGGGAGACTTTGCTGGTCGGGCAAGGATTGAAATCGGGCGACCCCGTTGCGATCCGTCTTGCCCTCCGCCCGGACTTTGCCTTCGCAGTCTCGTATCTGGATATTGGCCTGATCTACGGGCGTCGCCTTATCCAACGTCGTTACCCAGACGAGCGATTGATCGATCCCCCATTTGAAGTGAACGGCGAGGTTCGTGACCAGGGCGGTGGTAGGAACGTACATTGGCTTCGGGTTGCCCAGGAGTGCCGCTCCCAGAATCTCGCTTTCGATTTCTACGACATAGAATCCGGGAGCCTTCACGGGAATGCCGACAACCTCGAACGACTTTTTGCCCTGCAGCTTCGGGATAGTGAATTTCCTTGTCTTTGGCAGTGTCACGGACCCGAATATCGATTTATCCCGGTCGTCCCAGCCGCGTCGTTTGACTTTTTCGATCCAGGCTATTATTTGGCTGGCCTTGTCGGGCGGGATTCGGAGAATGCGGCCTTGAATGTTGGCGGCGACTCTCTCATTGATGTCTACTTGTACCGGGTCCATGTTTTCTTCACCGCCAGGCACCTCGAACATGCGGCCCGCCACCTCCGGTTCCACATTTCGCAAGGTCACCGGGAGCAGCGGGTTGGATTTGGCTTCCAGGATCCCAAAGTCGGCGGCGAACTTGGCCAGAGGTGGATATTCGTCCGTTCGAACCGTCAAAGGAAAGCCTCCGGCATTGCTGAGATTGCGGCCCGCGTCATCGACGATTGCTGGCGGGATCTCCAGGACAAAGGTGGAGCGCTCGGGAAAAGGGGCTTTGAAGGTCAGGTAGGAAACAGACCGGGTATCGTCCCCTTCATTTCGCCCCGGCGCGTCCGGGTGCCACTCGCGCCCGCCCGGCCCTTTCAGGACAGCCTTTTGAACGATCGTCCAAGGCACCTGCGCCGAAAACTCCAGATGCATGGTGGCTATAGGAACGCAATCAGCCTGGGGATTTTCGCGCTGGCAATGAAAGGTGGCCGTAAACGGCGTGCGGGCCACGTACGCCAACACTTGGTCCTGGTCGTTGGTCACCCCGCTCAAAGAGGCCACTCCGCGGCCCCA
>DASQID010000859.1:0-8963 GCA_035631775.1 Acidobacteriota bacterium | reverse complement strand
CCCACCTTGTCCTTGCTGCGGTCCATCCAGGCGTCAGGAACGTGAGGTCGGACCTCGCGGTCGAAGTAGGCGTCGATGTCCTCCTTGAGGGAGACGTTCTCAAAGTCGCGCAGATCCGGGTCAGGCTCATAAGAATTGCGGATTGTGGATTTCGGATTGCGGATCGCCAAAACCGGCTCAGCATTCGGATCTTTCTGGGCAAAGACACTGCGGAATAGCTTCTGTTCCGATGACTTCCATGGTGACTTGCGCTCGTGGAGCAAGTCCTCGATTTGCGCCCAGACCGCATTCCAATCGCGTCGTGGTTCGCGGCCGAGGGCTTTGTCGATGTCCTGCACGTCATCGAGCAGGTGTGGGCAGGCGTCAAGGAAGCGAGCCTTGTCCTCAACCGTCATTTGGTGGCGCAGGCGCAGCGGCCGCTCGACTGTCACGCGGGTGTAGCCGAAGTCGGCGTTGTCGAAAACCTTCGACTTGTCCCCGTCGGCGAAGCGCCCATAGAGCTGCACGATTTCAGTCATCTGGTCGCGTCCATCTTCCTTTTCACCGATCTTGCGGCGCTTGTCGCCCAGGCTGCGGCGCATTGGGACGTAGTATCCCCGAGCATCGATAAGTTGGATCTTGCCTTTCCGGCGTTTCTCTTTGCGGTTGGTGACGATCCAGACGTAGGTGCCGATGCCTGTGTTGTAGAACATCTGTTCCGGCAGAGCGATGATGGCCTCGAGCCAGTCATTTTCGATGATCCACTTCCGGATGTCGCTCTCGCCCGAACCCGCGCCGCCGGTGAAGAGCGGCGATCCGCTGAAGACGATCGCCAGGCGAGAACCATGTTTTTGCCGGTCAGGGAGCACCGGTTCGAACTTGTTGATCATGTGCTGCAGGAAGAGCAGGGAACCGTCATTAACGCGCGGCAGCCCGGCGCCGAACCGTCCCGCGAAGCCAACCTTGTCATGCTCGCGTTCTATCTCCTTCTGCTGCTTCTTCCAGTCCACTCCGAAGGGTGGGTTGGTGAGCAGGTAATCAAAAGTCTCTCCCGCGAACTGGTCATCGGTGAAGCTGTCGCCAAAGCGCACGTTGTCGCCGCCGCCATTGTGGTCCACTTGCTTCATGAGCATATCGGAGGCTGCAGTGGCGAAGGCACGCTTGTTGTAGTCCTGCCCATATACGTAGAGCCTGGCCGCGGGGTGGTGCTCGCGGAGATAGTTCTGCGACTCGGCCAGCATTCCGCCGGTGCCGCATGCGGGGTCGAGGAGCTTGCGCACGGTCCCGGGCGTGGCGAGAAGCTTGTCGTCGTTGATGAACAGAATGTTCACCATCAGGCGGATGACCTCACGCGGGGTGAAGTGATCCCCGGCAGTCTCATTGGCCAGTTCATTGAAACGGCGGATGAGATTCTCGAAGATCAGCCCCATCTGCTCGTTCGGCACTGCAGAAGGGTGCAAGTCAACGTAGCAGAACTTGGAGACGACGAGGTAAAGCATGTTCGCCTCGCGCATCTTCTCGATCTCGTTCTCGAACTCGAAGAAATCGAAGATCGTGCGGACGTTGGCCGAGAAGCCCTTGATGTAACTGACGAGGTGCTTCTCGATGTTGTCCGGGTCGCCCTTGAGTTTCTCGAAGTCGAGCGGCGAGTGGTTGTGAAAGCGCTGGCCGGCAGCCTTGTCCAGGACTTTATCGAGCGCTTCATCCTTGTACTTATCTTTCACTTGTTCGTGCTTACGGAGGACGGCCGCCTTCGTTGGCGCCAGCACGCAGTCAAACCGGCGCAGAACGGTCATCGGCAGCATGACACGCTCGTATTGCGGCGGACGATAAGGGCCGCGCAGCAGGTCGGCGATCTGCCAGATGAGGTTGGCGAAGTAGTTATGGTCGGGCACTGGGCACCTCGAGTCTGCAGCAATCGAACAGGTATTCTAAGCTGTCTTGACCCTGGTGGCGCAAGGAAAGTATCAAGCAACCGCGGCCAGTCCTCGGGTCATTGCGGCCGGTTCTTTCAAACCATCACAAAGGTACCAAGACCCGAATATCCGGCATTTTAACTTGACGCTCATCACGCTTACGGAGAAGCTAGATGCCCATTGGAGGAGGCCATCTATGAAGTCCGCTATTATTTTCGGAATGATACTTGCGGCCGGCATTTCGGTCATGCTGTTTTGGAGTTTCGCTGCGGCTGTCGTTCCTCCAGAAGCGTACTGGCCCTACTGGCGTGGTCCCTCAGCGGACGGCATGGCGGTCGGCGACGCCCCATTGCATTGGAGCGACACGCAGAATGTTCGATGGAAGACAGACATCCCCGGACTGGGGAACTCCAGCCCTGTAGTCTGGGGTGACCGGATATTCCTCACCACCGCAGTAAAAACTGGAAATCCGATCGGGACGGCGGGTTCCCAGGACGCGGGCGTGAACCGACGCGGCGGCTTTGGCGAGTCAGGCCCACAGGTGGAGCACGGTTTCGAGGTTCTGTGTGTCGATCGGCACACAGGCAAGTTCCTCTGGCAGCGGACCGCGATAAGAGCAACTCCTCATGAAGGATTCCACTCCACCTACGGAAGCTTTGCGTCCAACTCGCCTGTTACCGACGGCGTGAAGGTTTACGCGTTCTTCGGCTCGCGCGGCATGTATTGCTATGACATGAACGGGCGCCTTCTGTGGCAGAAGGACTTCGGCGTTCAGATGCGCATGAAATTGTCATTCGGCGAAGGGACCGCACCAGTTCTCTCGGGCGATCGACTGATCCTTGTCTTCGATCACGAGGGAGACTCCTTCATTGTCGCGCTCGACAAGGGCACAGGGAAAGAACTCTGGAGAGTGAGCCGCAATGAGAAATCGAACTGGTCTACTCCGCTGGTTCTGGAATACAAAGGACGGAAACAGGTCGTCGTCAGCGCCACCAGGAAGGTACGCAGTTACGATCTGGAGACCGGCAGGCTCATTTGGGAATGCGGCGGTCTTGGGGCCAACACGATTCCTCAGCCGGTCTACCGGGACGACCTCGTGTTTGTCATGAGCGGATTTCGCGATCCGATGTTGATGGCGATCCGCCTCGGCAGAGAGGGCGACCTGACGGGATCAGACGCCGTCGTCTGGAGTCAGAGCAAGGGTAACTCGTACACTCCCTCACCCGTAATTCATGACAACAAGCTCTATACATTGACCGATACGGGCATGATCAGCTGTTACAATGCCCGGACCGGCGTGCCGTATTATCACCAAGTCCGGTTGCCCAAGTCATACAGTTTTAAGTCATCTCCGGTCGGGGCGAATGGCAAGCTTTACCTGGCGAGCGAAAACGAGGATGTCATCGTGCTGCGAATGGGCGAGAAGTTCGAGGTCCTGGCAACAAACACCATGCCGGACGAGATGTTTATTGCCACTCCGGCCATCGCCGGCGGGGAGATTTTCCTTCGCAGCCAGAAGCGCCTCTATTGTGTACACGAGGACTAAGCAATGAGGTCCAAAAGCTGTCGCAAGGACGCAAAGAACGCGAAGGGACGCTCAGCGACTTGGCCGGTAACCGTGTTGCTTACGGTACTGTCCGCGAGCGCCGGATCTACAACCGGCAACTGGCCGTCTTTCAGGGGACCGGATGCCGGCGGAGTCGCGGACGGGCAGAACCTCCCTGACCGCTGGGACGGGCTGCGCGGCGAAAACATCAAATGGAAAACGCCGATTCCGGGACTTGCGCATTCGAGCCCGATCGTGTGGGGCGACCGGCTCTATGTCACGAGCGCGATCAGCAGCCTTCAGGGTGCGACTTTCAAGCATGGTCTTTTCGGCGAGGGAGACGCGTCCCCGGATCGCTCTTTGCATCGATGGAAGGTCTATTGCCTCGACAAACTCACCGGGAAGATCGTCTGGGAAAGCACGGCCTTCGAGGGAGTGCCCCGGGAGAAACGGCATGTCAAGAACACCTATGCCAGTTCGACACCGGCCACCGACGGGAACCACGTTGTCGCGTTTTTCGGCTCGCAGGGCCTCTACTGCTTCAGCATGGCGGGAAGGTTAATCTGGAAGAAAGATCTCGGCGTGCTGGATCTGGGCGCCTATGACGCGCCGGAATACGAGTGGGGCACGGCAAGTTCTCCGATCATTTACAGGAACAAGGTCATCGTCCAGTGCGACACGCAGAAGGAAGATTTTCTACTGGCGGTGGACGTCGAGACCGGTGAGACCCTATGGAAGAGGGAACGGGACGAGTTGCCCTCGTGGGGGACACCGACGATTTATCCAGGGGCAACGCGGGTGGAGTTGATCACCAACGCATCCAATTTCATCCGCGGCTACAATCCCGATACAGGCCAAGAACTCTGGCATCTGGGCGGGAGTTCTCAGATCACTGCACCGACCCCGGTTTTTTCAGAAGACCTGATCGTCGTAGCCAGCGGGCGCAGGCCTGAGGCACCCATCTTCGTGATTCGCGCCGGTGCTTCGGGGGACATAACGCCGGCCAAGGGGACCTCATCCAGCAATCACATTGCCTGGAGCAGGCAGCAAAGAGGACCCTACATGCCGACGCCGCTGATCTATCGTGGGGACCTTTATGTTCTCGCGAACCAGGGCATACTTGATTGTTATGAACTCCGCTCCGGAAATGAGATCTATCGCCGGCGCATCCCGCATCAAGGCGGCGGCTTCAGCGCCTCGCCGGTCGCCGCCGACGGCAGGATTTACCTGTCGAATGAGGACGGCGATATGTTCGTCGTCAGGGCAGGAAAAGATTTCGAGCTCTTGTCGACAAATCCGATGGGCGAACGCTTGATGGCTACGCCGGCTCTATCCGGCGGAAGAATGTTCGTCCGGGGCGAACACAGCCTCTTCGCCATCGGACAGTAACCGTCTCATATCGTCGATTCCTAGAATGAAAAATCCACCGCGAAGACGCGAAGGCGCAAAGAAACTCAAAGAATCATCCTAGGTTGCGGTATGATGGGCGGCAAGGGCACAGCCGCCGTGGCCCTGGTCCTTTAGAGCAAATGCGCCGGTGGGACAGACTTCCGCCACGCGCCGTGCGGTACTTGGGAGCGCCTCGATCATTGTTCCTCTGAGCGGGACAGCGACGGCTGCATCGAAACCGTGCCCCACGACCGCTAATCCCAGCCCGTCGCCGGCCTCGGCAGCCGCTGAGACGCAGGCGCCGCACAGGATGCACTTACCCGGTTCATAAACGACCTCCGGATGAGAAACATCCCGCTGGAACTTCCGCCGGACTCCAACAAATCGTAAGGGATCGGCCCCATACTCGGTTGCGTATTGCCGGAGCAGGCACGTGGTCGCCTTCCAACAACCACATTTCAGACAACGGCCTGCCTCCCGCATTGCCGCCTCAGCACTAAACCCAAGATCCACTTCCTCGAAGCTTTTTACCCGTATCTCCGGCGGAATCTCAGAGGGGACAGCGCGCGGAGACTCTTCAATCCCGCGAAAGAACTCAGCCAGTTCCGCCTCATCCAACTTGCCCATGAGTACATTGATCATTCCGGGATCTCCTTGAACCGGCCTGCCAGATAGGTACTGGTCGATCGAAATGGATGCAAGTCTTCCGGAGGCAACCGCGCGGACAGCCAGGTCGGCGCCGGTGACGGCATCGCCTCCCGCGAATACACCGGCGAGATTTGTTTCGAGCGTCCCAGGATCGACGGCGATCCCGCGCCGGGAGAGACGGAGCCCATCCAGAGATCCGGTCTCGACCGTCTGTCCGATGGCGGCTAAAACGCACGTGGCATGCAGCTCGAACTCCGAGCCCGGGAGCGGCACCGGACGTGCGCGTCCGCTCTCATCCGGCTCTCCAAGCTTCATGCGCGAACACGTAAGCCGGAAGCCGCCGCCATTGGTTTCAAGACGGACCGGAGCCACGAGCGTTTCGAGCCTCACCCCCTCGGCTTCCGCCGCCTCCACTTCGGACAGGAGGCAAGGCATTTCGCGGCGGGTTCGGCGATATAGGACGGTTACCTTGCGGGCGTCGAGCCGCACCGCCGTCCGAGCGGCATCCATGGCCGAGTTGCCGCCCCCCAGGACCAGGACATCCAAGCCGATCTTGGGAGGATCCCCGCCCGCTGTCCTGCCAAGGAACTCGATTGCAGACAGCGCTAGCTCATCTCCCGGACAGTCCAAGCCGCGTGATCCCTGAGCTCCAATGGCCAGGAACACAGCATCGAAGTCCCGACGCAGATCGTCGAGGGTAAAATCGATTCCCAGTCGGCTCTGCATCCGAAACTCGGCGCCCAGAACCCGGAGCACCTCGATTTCCTGCTCGAGAACCGGGCGCGGCAACCGGAATTCCGGAATCCCCCAGCGAAGCATGCCGCCCGGCGCGCGGTGCGCGTCGAACAGGATCGCGGCATGGCCGCGGCGGAGCAGGTGGTAAGCCGCCGTGAGTCCGGCGGGGCCGGTTCCCACGATCGCGACCTTCCTGCCGCTGGCAGGTTCTCTGCGGGGGATGTAACGTTGCCTGGAAGCCCTGTCGCGATCGGCCGCAAAACGATGAAGAGTTCCTATTGAAAGCGATTGTCCGCTCTCGCAGCGGTGACAGCGCTGCTCGCACAGACGCGGACAGATGCGGCCGAGCGCGGCCGGCAGCGTGAGGAAATCGGAGGCGATTTCCGCCGACCGCGGGAAGTTACCGGCGGATACTTCGGCGACGAATCCGGGAATATCCAGTTGTGCTGGGCAGCCTGCCCGGCAAGGACCAATGCAGTCGCCGACATGGTCTGAGAGAAGAAGTTCCAACGCCATTTTTCTCGAGGCGCGCACCGAATCCGTGTTGGTAGATACAACCATGCCCTCGCTGGCCGGGATCGCGCAGGAAGGCGAAAGCCCGGCCCGTCCTTCAACCTGAACCGCACACAGAAAACATGACGCGGCCGGGGGAAAGCCTTCGACATGGCACAGGGTGGGGATCCGGATTCCCAGACCCCGCGCAGCCTCGAGCAGGGTTGTCCCCTCCTCCACGGAGATTTCGTTTCCGTTAATCGTCAATCGCACCATGCAATCTACTCAACCAATCTGTCACCCATTGAACGAGTTTCACGAAACATCTACGCGACCTCGATGGCATCCTCCTGGCACGCAGTCACGCACATACCGCAACGCGTGCAGAGACTGTCGGCCACTTCGTGCCGCTCATACGGCCGGGCCTGAATCGCTCCTGCGGGACAAGCTTGCGCGCACAGCGTGCAGCCCGTGCAGGAGTCGAGGATCCGGTAGCGTATCAGGGCTTTGCAGGTTGCGGCAGGACAGCGCCGATCACGAATGTGTGCCTCGTATTCATCCCGGAAATAACGGAGCGTCGTTAAGACCGGATTCGGCGCCGTCTGTCCGAGCCCGCACAGGCTCCCCTTTTTGACATGTCTGCTCAGGGTTTCCAGGATCTCCAGGTCTCCCTCTTCCCCTTTTCCGGCGCAAATGCGCTCCAGTATTTCCAGGATTCGCTTGGTGCCCACCCGGCAGAAGGTGCACTTGCCGCAGGACTCGTTTTGAGTGAAATTCAAAAAGTAGCGGGCAATTTCCACGGCGCAATCCCGGTCATCCAGCACCACCAGGCCCCCTGAACCCATGATCGAGCCAGTGTGTGCCAGTTCCTCGAAGTCAATGCGCGTATCGGCCAGACTCGCCGGTATGCATCCACCCGACGGGCCACCCGCGAGAACCGCCTTGAACCTTCTGCCCCCCTTGATCCCGCCGCCGATGTCCTCAACGATTTCGCGGATTGTGATGCCCATCGGGACTTCAATCAAGCCTCCGCGATTGACTTTGCCCACAAGAGAGAACACCTTGGTTCCTTTCGACTTTTCCGTTCCCAGCGCGGCGAAAGCCTCGGGCCCCCTGCGAATGATCCAAGGAACGCACGCCAACGTCTCGACGTTGTTGATAAGCGTGGGCTTGCCCCAGAGTCCTGACTGTGCCGGGTAAGGCGGACGCGGGCGCGGCGTGCCACGCTTGCCCTCGATCGACTGGATGAGCGCCGTCTCCTCGCCGCAAACGAACGCTCCTGCCCCTTCTCGTACCTGTAGCTTGAAGCTGAACGGGCTTCCCAGCACGCTTTCACCCAAAAATCCCTGCCTCTCCGCCGTGACGATCGCAGCACGCATGTGGCGAACAGCAATGGGATATTCACGACGGACATACACATAGCCTTCACGTGCTCCGATGGCGAAGGCGGCAATGAACAGTCCTTCGATGACCCGGAATGGATCACCCTCCAGCACAGCCCTATCCATGAACGCACCAGGATCCCCTTCATCCCCGTTGCAGATTACGTACTTCACCGAGCCTGGGACCCGGCGGGCGATCTCCCATTTAACCGCCGTGGGGAATCCAGCTCCGCCGCGCCCTCTGAGCCCGGCGATGCGCACTTTCTCGATCACGTCCTCCGGGGTCAGCAGCCTCAGGCATTCCTCGAGCGCCTGCATTCCCTCGCGGTTGCGATAGTCGGCCAGGGAGAGGGGATCGATCCTTCCGCAATTCTCCAGCACCACACGCACCTGTTTCTGCATGTAGGGCGTGGCGTCGATCCGTCGTTCGGTGATCGGCGTCCACGCGCTGTCCTCGAAGAGTTGCGCATGTGCGTCGCGGACTCCCTCGCGGATCCGCCGGACGAATCCTCGAGGATTGACGTGTCTCCTGACGATTTTCCGGACGTCCTCGGATCCGACATTTCCGTAGAGGGCACTGCGGCCGTTATCTCTCACTTCGACGAGGGGCTCGTGGTGGCAGAGACCGTTGCACCCGACTGCCTTGATTACGGCTCCACCTCCCAGAGAGCAGACCGCTTCCTGGAGAGCTGATTTCACTTCTTGTGCGCCGCTTGCGATCCCGCAGGAACCGAGTCCGATCCGGATCTCGATCTGATTCCTCGAGTCATCGAGCCGCTCAGACGCGACAGTCGACTCTGTCGGCTGGAGCCTGACGTTTGAGTGGCCGGGGATCTTGTTTTCGAGCAGGTCGTGAAGCACCGCTCGTGCACCGAG
>DASQID010000858.1:0-16952 GCA_035631775.1 Acidobacteriota bacterium | reverse complement strand
AGGACAGCCCTCTCACAAACAGTGTTCCTGTGGTGGTCACCGTCAACCTGATACCATCCAATGCCGCGACAATTTCCGTGCACTAATCGCAGGGTTATAAGCGCCTTCTGTGTTTTTGCGATAACCCGGATACTGGGGTCGAGCCTTTGGTTTGCGCTCCCTGCCGGACTGAGCTCTAAAACGCCTGGCGCCTTATAGGAGGCACCACCAACACGCCAAGAAGTTCTTTTTCAACGAGATAGAGTCTTTTTCGGCCTTCGCCCCTTCGTCGCTATGGATTAATCTATCTCCCTGGTCATAGGCAAATAGTACAGTCAGAATCGACGCGCCCACCCACCACGAGTCGCTTTCCTCTCCAAAATCGAGGTAGTCGGCATTTGGACTCAGTCAACTTAGGATTCGGAGAATTGGAGGGACAAAGAAAAAGGGGCAGGGACCCTAAACGGGTCCCTGCCCGGTTACGCCTGGAGCGAGAGATTACTGGATCGATATTTCAAAAGGCGCACCCTTGATGAATCCGGATATCAGCTGGACGTTTGCCAGCCCGGACTTTGCGTTGGTGGGAAGACGAAATTCTACATCGTAAATATCTACCCTGCCAGGCTCGCCGCCTGCGAACACCACGGCAGCAGATTCGCCGTTCACCAGAGCTTCGACCGGTGAGTTTACTATGCAGACAGATGTGGTCGGGAATGGCTGGCCGGGATCAACATTTGGGATGGTAGGGCCCAAGCCCTTCACTGTTAAGGCCAGCACCTCACCGGCCACGGCCGGATTCGCAGAGGTCACCAGCGTCTGATCCGATGTGTGGAAGACGGCCGGCAAATAGTCAGCCAGATAAATGACCTCCGGAGCCAAATAGGGTATGACGTGCACGATGAAGTTCAGAATGCCGCCCCCATTTACCCTCCTGAGCGCTGGATTCTCGGATGCTGAAGCAAACCGCACCGGCGCGTCAGGGTGGAGACCAGTGGTTCCCAGCTGACCACGAGCACCGAGGTAGGCTCCAGTGCCTCCGGTGACGCAGTTGTTACTCAGGTGTGTGGCAAGAGGGGAGCCGGGAGGATTTGCGCCAAAGCCTGGGCCGGCAGCCATAATCGTGCCGATCGACGTGAGATCCGGCTTCATGATTTCGACACTCTGAGTCACCTCCGCCAAGCGAGCGCTGTCGGCGATCGCAATTCCGGAGCCTGGACCAGGGGTCGGTGTTGTGAGCACCGGCGTGGCTCTCAGCATCCATAAACCTCGCGCCGGCTTTCCATTGACTCCTACTACATCCCCGAGACCAGTCGACTGCGAAAACGGGAGAGGCGATACGTTTGTGACGCCTGGATTTGAGACTAACTTGTCAAAACTGACGTCTCCCACATAGACAACGACGTTCTGCACGTCAACCTGAAGTATCGTGGGCGGTACGGGTCGTGCGCCCCTAGGTGAGGCGGCTGGGTCAAAGGCATCGAGTGCCTGTCGCTTTGTTACTCGTTCGCCCGTCCTGACTGCTGCTCTCTGACCAAACGCCAGTCCGGCACAAGCCAGAAGTAAAACCGACAGTGACCAGAATTTGAAAAAAGTCTTTAGCATTTCAATCTCCTTGGGCTTGAGACGCACTCCATGATCCACTCACGATGATCTTGAAACTAACACTTTCAGTCACATTAAAGGAACATCTCTATCTGCGCAACAAAAAAACTTGCACTGCGTGGCAGGGAAGTTGCCTCGTCTTTCCTCGACCTATTTTCTGGCATTGACACTCTCGGCGGCGTGAAATCTAATCGTGCGCCACCGCAGTTCGTTGGGTTTACCGGGTAAGGGGAAGTCGGACTTGTTCGTTACCTTTCCGTCGTTCGCAAAGCGATTATTCGTAATGAGATGTCACCGAGTCGCCGCAGATCGACCCCGGCCTCTTATGGCGTGATGCGAATTCAGCTCCTACCCTCGTTCGTGTTGCATTGACGCCGCATAACAGTCGCTTTTGTCTCGGCCCAATCCATTTCGTATAATGCATCCGTGGACGAAGAGACAGAAGTCCAATCCGATTTGTCGCCCGATGGAGCCATCGAGGCAGAGGTTGAACCTGCCCCAGTTGATTCGACCCGGCTCGCACCCTATGACCCGCTCCGCCGTTATCTCCTTGAGATCAGTAGATTTTCGCCCTTAAGTCGCGACGAGGAGCATCGGCTGGCGTCGCAGTATCGCCAAACCGGCGACCGAGAGGCGGCCTATCGCCTTGTGACCTCCAATCTAAAGCTCGTTGTCAAAATTGCCTTGATCTACCACAAGATATATCGCAACCTCTTGGACCTGATCCAAGAGGGAAACATCGGCCTTATCCAGGCGGTTAAGAGATTCGATCCCTCCCGCGGAACCAGGCTGACAACCTACGCGGCCTGGTGGATCAAGGCCTACATTCTAAAGTTCCTGCTGGACAACGCCCGGATGGTCAAGGTCGGCACTACCAATACGCGGCGCAAGATCCTCATGCATCTGAATAGTGAGAAACGGGAACTGGAGGCCAAAGGGATTACCCCAACTCGCCAACTTCTGGCTCAAAATCTGGGTGTAGAGGAAGGAGAGATTCTCGAGGTCGAGCAGGCCATGGCGGGGCCTGACATCTCGCTCGATTCCCCCGTGGGTAGTGACGACGGGGATAGGTCGTATGTCGATACACTCCATCTTATGGAGGAGAGCGTCGACGAGAAGATAGCCCAAGGAGAATTCCGCGCACTTCTGGAAAAGAAGTTCAAGGATTTCGCCGGAGAGCTTTCAGAGCGGGAACAGGCGATTCTGAACGAACGTCTGATAGCCGACGAGCCGAAGACCCTTCAGCAAATTGCCGACAGATATGGAATCTCGCGTGAGGCTGTGCGTGTCGCGGAAAAGAAGCTGACCGCAAAGATCAAGAAATACATGGTCGAATCTTTTGGGGATGTCCGCGAAATCGAATTCAACCTCGGGAGATGATCACTGCCAACCCAGGTTGCATTCGGGATGCGGCTCGCGTCATTCTTCAATCAACCAGCTGCCGTTCGATACTTTCCAGGGTCTTCCCCTTTGTTTCCGGCAGATGTGAGTTGATAAAGAAAAATCCACCGACGCAAATCACGGCATAGATCCAAAAAGTGTTGGCCGCACCCAGATTGCGATTCAAGAACGGGAATGAGTAGGTCAAGGTAAAGCAGCCGGACCAGAGCGCAAACACCGAAATAGCCATGGCTGCGCCGCGAATGCGGTTGGGAAAAATCTCGGAGAGAATCACCCAGGTCACGGGCGCCAGTGAGAAGGCATAGCAGGCAATGGCGAGCAACACGAGCAACAGAACATGAATGCCTGTGCTGTGTAGATGATAGGATGCTCCAATCAGGGAATATGTGATTGCCAGTCCTGCCGATCCTGCGAGCATCAGAAATCGCCGGCCAAGCCGGTCGACCGTGCAAATGGCCACGAATGTCGCCAGGAGATTCACGGCGCCGGTGATCACGATATTCAACAGAATCTGCGAGACGTTGTACCCGGCTGCGGAGAATACTTCCTCGGCGTAATTGAAGATGACGTTGATGCCGCACCACTGCTGAAAGACCGCCAGTGCTACGCCTATAAGCAGTATCCTGACCATTCCCGGTTTGACCAGGCTCTGAAAAGGGACCTTTCCCACATCGTTTACCAGCGTGGCGTCGATCTCCGCGATTGCCTGGTCGGCGTAGTCTGCGCCGCCGATCCGCGTCAGAATGTTCCGCGCTTTCCGATTTCTGCCATTTTTCGCCAGCCAGCGCGGGCTCTCAGGGACCGCGAACATTAACAAAAAAAAGATAAACGCGGGGAGCGCCGTCGCGCCGAACATCCAGCGCCAACCTATCTGCCCGTTCCAGGAGTTCAGGATGTCCTCCTGTGTCGCGCCGGCAGGCACGGAATCAGCGATTCGCCAGTTCACAACCTGGGCGGCCAGGATGCCGACCACAATAGTGAGCTGGTTGACGGACACGAGCATCCCGCGCAGGCGGGCAGGTGACACTTCCGCGATATACATCGGCGAGAGATTGGATGCCATCCCGATGGCAACGCCCCCCAGGATTCGCCATAGGACAAACACGGTAAAGGTGTCCGACATGCCGGTGCCGATCGAGGAGACCATGAAGAGGAAAGCGGACAATATGAGGAGCCGCTTGCGACCGAAACGGTCGCTCAATCCCCCGCTGACAAGAGCCCCGACAAGGCAGCCGACCAGCGCGCTGCTCATAGCCCAGCCGATGTGGGACGCGGCAGTCAGGTGAAAAAACCTTTCGTAGAAAGGCTTCGCTCCACCGATGACAACCCAGTCGTAGCCGAACAGGAGACCGCCAAGCGCTGCAGCAAGTGAGACACCCCAGATATAAGCCATCGACGTGGCCCTCAGCATCCGCATACCGGGCATTTCGTGACGAATTCCGGTGACAGGCATCCTGTTTCAGTGTTCAATTCAGTCTGCCCGGCCACTTTATAGGCTCAAATAGGGTGCCTGTCACCGGAATTCCTGTGGGAGAGCATATGAAGGGAATACCCGTACTTCACGTAGAAGCGGATTGCATCGCACGAGCCTGGGAAGAATCGTTGCTCGAGTTGCACCGCGGCGGCTGCAACATACACACCCAGTACGACAAGGTGGGGGATCCGCCCAGCAAGGATGCCACCATGGTCATTACGATCAGCGACCCACTGAGTGAGCCAATGATCCACAAGGACTTCCCCGGCGGCCCCGAGGACCTGCAGGAGTATGTAATGGAAGTGTGCGAGGGAATAAAGGATCACTTGGTGCGTGACCGGCATGATCCCTCCGACACTCGATGGGAGTACACCTATCATCAGCGCCTTTTCGCCTACGAGGTACCGGGTCTGAAACCCTTGGACCAAATCGAGACGATGTGCCGGAAGCTTGCGCAAGTTCCTTATACCCGTCGTGCCCAGGCCGTTACCTGGAAGGTCTGGGAGGATAACGACTGCTACGATCCAGCCTGCCTCCAAAGCCTCTGGTGCCGTATCACCGAGGAGACGGGCGAGCATGTCCTCAGTCTCAATGCTCGCTTTCGCTCCAACGACGCCTACAAGGCCGCGTTCATGAACATTTTCGCCTTGATTCAGCTGCAGAGGAAGATCGCCCTCCGGATTGCCGAGTTATCCGGTCGGCCCGTGAAGGTCGGCCGGTACTGTCACATCGCAGATAGCTACCATATCTATGGGTCCTATTTCCGGGAATTCGAGGGCAGGTTTCTGGGTGCAATGCAAAAAAGAACCTTCGAGCAGCGTACCATGCGCTACGAAGACATCCGCAGCCTGATGGAAGAAGCACGACCGGCAATCCTCGAGAAGGCGCGGCGCATGGGGAGGAACGAGGATTGACGATTTACGATTGAAAATTGACGATTGGATGGGCCGCTAAATCAGTCGATTCAGCAGCAGCGGCTCGGACGCGAGTACTTTGCTTCCTGCCGGAACAGATAGAATTCCCTCTCCGTGGGCACCTTCTCACCCGGATGCCGGCTGCGCAGATGCTCGCAGAAGCGCCTGTAGTCCGCGCCCTCCAGCACCCATTCCAGACATCTCCACAATGACAAAAGTCTTCTCATCGCTCAGTCCTCCGATCGTCTTCAGCAAGTCGGCGTTCTATCAGTCTCCTGCCAATACCGACGCTACGTACTCCGCCTCGCGCAATACCGGCTGTTTGCGCCTGCTCAGGATGGAAAGCCATTCGCGCGTGGAATCGACAAGGATCACGATGACCAACACGGCCAGCAAGGCGGTGACCGCCGCGTCGAGCCGGTTGTTGAAAATCGACTGCTCGGTCACGGCCAACCTGTCCGAAGGTATCTGCCCACTTGAAATCAATCCGCTCAGGCGGCCTGCCTCCGCCAGAAAGCCGATGCGCGGATCCGGATGAAACAGCTTCTGGTAGCCTGCAGTCAAGGTGGCAGAAACCAGCCACACCATTGGAACCAGCGTGATCCAGACATAGCGGGTCTTTGCCATTTTGATGAGAATGGTTGTTGCAACGCACAGAGCAACGACCGCCAGCAACTGGTTCGCAATCCCGAACAAAGGCCATAGGCTGTTGATTCCACCGAGCGGATCCATGACACCCTGATATAGGAAGTAGCCCCAGGCTCCCACAACCAGTAGGCTTGTGAGGATCACACTGGGATACCAGCTCGTACGCCCGAGCGGTTTCCAAAAGTGCCCCAGCAGATCCTGAAGCATGAATCGTCCAACGCGGCTTCCCGCGTCCAGAATCGTCAGGATGAAGAGTGCCTCAAACATAATGGCGAAGTGGTACCAGATCGCCATAAGTCGACTTCCTCCGAGCGTCTTGGCAAATATGTGGGCCATGCCCACGGCAAGAGACGGGGCGCCGCCGGTTCGTGCAAACATGGTCTGTTCGCCGACCATGATCGAGAGCATTTGCATGTCCCGAGTAGTAACCGGGTAACCCCAGGAGGTGATAGTGGCCGTTGCCGTCAGGTGATCCGTGCCCACGATGCCTGCCGGACTGTTGATGGCAAAGTAGACTCCCGGCTGCAGAACGCAAGCCGCAATCATGGCCATGATCCCTACAAACGATTCCATCAGCATCGATCCGTAGCCGATCATTCGCGCCTGCGATTCCTTCGAGATCATTTTCGGGGTGGTGCCCGAAGATATCAGAGAATGAAAGCCCGAAACCGCCCCACACGCGATTGTGATGAAGGCAAACGGGAAGATCTTGCCGGCAAATACCGGTCCGGAGCCGTCAATGAAACGGGATAGTGCCGGCATTGCCAGAACGGGGCGCGCCGCCAATATTCCAAGTGCAAGGAAAAAAATCGTGCCCAGTTTGATGAATGTGCTCAGGTAGTCCCTCGGCGCCAAGAGTAGCCAGACGGGGAGAACAGAAGCAGCAAAACCATATGCAATGATCATCAAAGCGAGATGGCGCGCGTCGAATGTAAACCAGCCGGCCAGTGTCGGGCCCTGCGCCACGTATTGTCCGCAGATAACCGCAGCTAAGACCAGAACAAGACCCAACAGGGACGTTTCCAGCACCTTTCCCGGTCGGAGGAAGCGCAGATAGATGCCCATTAAAATGGCTATTGGAATGGTCATCGCCAAAGTGAATGTTCCCCACGGACTGGCTTTTAGCGCGTTGGTTACGACGAGTGCAATCACGGCCAGCATGATCACCGCAATCGTGAGTACGGCGAACAGCGATGTAAAGCCTGCAACCGGGCCTACTTCTTCCCTGGCAATTTGTCCCAAGGACTTTCCATTGCGGCGCATGGATGCGAACAGAATAACGAAGTCCTGGACACATCCTCCCAGCACCGCTCCAACCAGGAGCCAGAGCGTTCCCGGTAGATAGCCAAGTTGTGCAGCCAAGGTGGGACCCACGAGCGGTCCGGGCCCGGCGATGGCCGCAAAATGATGCCCCAGAAGCACCCATTTGTTGGTCGGGACGAAGTCGCGTCCGTCTTCCAAACGCTCGGCGGGTGTCGCGCGGCCGTCATCGAGTTCTATGACCTTCAGCGCGATGAAACGGCTGTAGAAGCGGTAGCCGATCAGATAGACACAGACCGCTGCGACGATCAGCCACATTGCGTTGATGGGTTCGCTGCGGTTGAGTGCTATCGCTCCCACCGAGATTGCCCCGGCGGAGCTGATCGCCAGCCACGTCACGACTTTTGCCAAACGCCACCCTCCGGATCCAAATCGCATGTCTCCCCCAAGCTCGATGCACTGACTGCCACGAAAGATGAGAATTTCTATCTTCGCGTAAATTCGGAAAATCTGTGGCGATTTTCTGCAGCTTATTTGGCTGAACCGGCAACCAGCGATTTCAGATAATGTATCAGGGCCCAGGCACGTTTTTCCATCAAAGCCTGCCTGGCGGCTGGGGACAGCTCTTTGAGTGCGGAGGCGGTCGGTTCACCTCGCAGGTACTGAGCGAGCTTTTCCTCCTCGCCCGCTCCATAGGCTTTTTTGAACGGTGAGAAGTCGGTCACCGAGTCGCCGGCAAACAGCATGGCTTCGGCATAGGAGGGCATTGGGGATCCGTTCATTCCGGTGAGCATTGTCCGATAGAGATCGGGATCGTCTCCTCCGCACTTGAATCTCTTACCTGCGGTGAAGTTGTAAGCCTTGATGGGTCGACCCCAGTCGTCCTTCAGATCCGCAGACGACGGTCCGTCTCCACGGCCCTGCAGCCCATGACACATCCAGCAGTTGAGCACTCGATAAATCTGCGCGCCCTCATGCACGGTCTGTTCGGTCATGGGGATCGATGGCGCAAGGCCGATGCACTTCGGCTGCGGCTTCGCAGCAAATGCCGGACTGAGAGTCTTGATGAATTGGACCAACGCCTGGCGATCATGCAGGGATAGACTCCCGAACGGCCTCATGGGCGTACCCGGCATTCCATTGGTAATGGTCCGAAGCAGGTCCTCATCGGTAGGGAGCTCGCCGCTGGCCGTACAACGGCATTTGAAGGCACTCAAGGCGAAATCACGCGGGTGGAAACCAAGTTCGTGCGCCTTGGGTCCATCGCCGAGTCCCGCCGGACCGTGGCACTCCGCGCAGTGCGAGTGATACACCTTTTTGCCCTGCTCCAGAAGTGCGTTGGACTTCTCATCCTTCTGCGACACGCCCAATACCCATCCGGCGATCAAGAGCAGGAGGCTCACTACGGACACAGGAGTAATTTTCTTCATGAGACTTGATCCTCTGCTGGTGTGAGACCCGTCGAGCACTGAGTGAGTCTCCACCCGCAGAGCGGGTGGCTTCAAAAGGCCCCCCGGAGGGGGGCAAGCCAATAGCCCCGGGCAAGCGCAGCGCAGCGCAGCCCGGGGTCTGACGCCTCACTCATCGACAGCCCCGGAGGGGCGACAGACCCTCTGAACATGACATGCTCTTCTGTCGCCCTTCCAGGGCTTTCCGCTTCCTCCATTCCCGACCCCGGGCCGCGCTTCGCTTGCCCGGGGCTACTGGCTGTGCGCCCTTCCAGGGCGCGGGCTTGCTGTTATGGATGAGCCCTGCATTTCCATGTCTCATCTTGTCCAACGAACGCCGGAACGACCAAGCCCTTGCGAGTCGCACCGCCTGAGGCGGTGGTTTACCTTAATGGAATTAAGCCTAGTGTGCCGCTGCGTCAAATGCAACGTCCATCTGGAGAGAATCCTGTCGTCACTGTACTGCGGGGACGCAACCTTGCGGGAAGAAAAGTGTTTTGACGGAGTGAGGGAGAGTGTTATGTTTGGGAGTCTCGGAAATCTGCCGTCAAAACATTCGACGACTGTTAAAATCATGGTCCCGGGCCGCATCGAATCCCTCAAGATCAATCCACTGGGAAGCAAGGACAAATGAGTAAGAGAATTCGCTTCTATAATTCCACCGTGGGGCAGAAGTTTATCGTCGGGCTGACGGGCCTGTTCCTCTGCAGCTTTCTGATCGTTCACTTCGCAGGAAACATGCTGCTCTTCGTGAACGATGGGGGAAAAGCCTATAACGAATTCTCCGAATTCATGGCCACCAACCCAGCGATCCGCACACTCGAGATCGTGCTGTTCGCCGGGTTCCTCATCCACATTATCTGGGCACTCAGTGTCTGGTTGCACAACCGGCGCTCGCGGCCGGAGCGTTACGAGGTGTCGCGTGCCTCGGAGAGCAGCACACTCAGCTCGCGGATCGGTTTTCTGACCGGAAGCATCGTTTTGGTTTTCCTTGTAATTCACCTAAAGAGCTTCTGGGTGCCGACTCGTTTTCCAAGCGGCGCGCCGATTTCCGAATACGAGATGGTCAAGGCGGCCTTTGCCGGTCCTATTTACGACGGCTTCTATCTGATCGCCTTGGTTCTGCTGGGTTACCACCTGCGGCAGGGCTTTCAGTCGGCCTTTCAGACATTTGGCCTTCGTCCGTTCTGGCGCAAACCTGTCGAGCTGATCGCCATCCTCTTCTGGCTGATCATTCCGGTTGGGTTCGCTGCCATGCCGCTTTACTTTTTATTATGGACTCGATGACAGGGGGTCAATGAATCATGGAGCTGAATTCGAAAATACCCGACGGTCCCCTCGAAAAGAAATGGGAACACCACAGGTTTAATCTGAAGCTGGTCAATCCCGCCAACAAACGCAAATATCACATCATCGTGGTCGGGACCGGCTTGGCGGGCGCCTCTGCGGCGGCTTCCCTGGCGGAGCTGGGATACAACGTGACCGCGCTGTGCTATCACGAATCGCCGCGCCGGGCCCACAGCATCGCCGCCCAGGGGGGAATCAACGCTCCTAAAAACTATGCCAACGACGGAGACAGCATCTACCGGTTGTTCTACGATACGGTCAAAGGCGGGGACTATCGGGCCCGCGAGGCGAACGTCTACCGACTGGCCGAGGTCAGCAACAGCATCATCGATCAGTGCGTCGCTCAGGGAGTGCCGTTCGCGCGCGAGTACGGCGGACTGCTGGACACGCGCTCGTTCGGAGGGGCGCAGGTCTCGCGGACTTTCTACGCTCGCGGCCAAACAGGTCAGCAGCTTCTTCTGGGTGCGTATCAGGCACTTTCGCGCCAGATTGGCGCGGGAACGATCAAGTACGTGGATCGCCGCGAGATGCTCGACCTGGTGGTGATTGACGGACAAGCCCGAGGGATCATAGCCCGAAACCTGCGCACTGGTAAGTTGGAGCCCTACGTCGGCCATGCCGTCATTCTGGCCACCGGAGGTTACGGGAACGTCTTCTTCCTTTCCACCAACGCCAAGATGTGCAACGCGACTGCCATATGGCGCGCTCACAAGCGCGGAGCTTTTTTCGGAAATCCCTGCTATACGCAGATTCACCCCACATGCATCCCGGTTTCGAGCGACCACCAATCGAAGCTGACGCTGATGAGTGAGAGTCTGCGCAACGATGGACGGATTTGGGTGCCGAAAACGAAGGACGAAACCCGCGCGCCGAATGATATTCCTGAAAACGAGCGGGACTATTTCCTCGAGCGGCTCTACCCATCCTTCGGGAATCTGGTCCCGCGCGATGTCGCATCGCGCCGCGCCAAAGAGATGTGCGATAAAGGCTATGGTGTGGGATCGACCAGGCGTGCCGTCTGTCTGGATTTCAAGGACACAATCCAGCGCCACGGGCGCCAGTGGATCGAGGAAAAGTACGGCAATCTGTTCGACATGTACAAGCAGATCACGGATGAAGACGCCTACGAACAGCCGATGCGTATCTATCCGGCGGTTCACTACACCATGGGCGGACTCTGGGTCGACTATAACCTGATGAGCACAATTTCAGGCATGTACGTGCTGGGCGAGGCTAATTTCTCCGATCACGGCGCCAACAGGCTGGGAGCGAGCGCGCTCATGCAGGGCCTGGCCGACGGATACTTCATCATCCCCTACACCATCGGGGACTACCTGGCCTCGGCCAAATTCAAGCCCATGGATGAATCTCATGCTGCGTTCAAGGATGCCGGCCGTGCACTGGCAGAGACTGCCGGAAAGATCCTGGCCATCCCTGGAAAGCGGGCGGTGGACGACATCCACAAGGAACTGGGCAAGGTGATGTGGGACTATGTCGGGATGGCTCGTAACGCCCCCGGATTGAGGAAAGCTCTGAATCTGATTCCCAGGCTGCGCGAGGAATTCTGGCACAACGTGCGCGTCCCGGGCACCTCCGACGACTTCAATCAGGAACTGGAAAAAGCCCAGCGTCTGGCTGACTTTCTGGAGCTCGCGGAGCTGATAGCCCATGATGCACTGCACCGAGAGGAGTCGTGCGGAGGACACTTCCGCGAGGAGTATCAGACTGAAGAAAACGAGGCAAAGCGGGATGACGAGCATTTCTCCTACGTGGCCGCATGGGAATTCAAGGGGGTCGGCCAGCCGGAGTTGCTGCACAAGGAGCCGCTAACCTTTGAGTATGCAAGACCTTCCCAGAGAAGCTACAAGTAAGGAGTCCGGCACTATGCGTTTAACTCTCAGGATCTGGCGTCAAAAAGACAGGAACAGCAAAGGTCAGCTGGTCACCTATCAACTCGACAACGCGACTCCGGACATGTCTTTCCTTGAAATGCTGGATCTGCTTAATCTGGACTTGGCAAGAAAGGGAGAGGAAACCGTCGCCTTCGACCACGATTGCCGCGAGGGAATCTGCGGCACCTGCGGTCTGTACATCAATGGACGTGCCCATGGGCCTCTCAAAGGAGTGGCCGCCTGTCAGCTGCACATGCGCAGCTTCCGAGATGGAGACACGATCGTGGTTGAGCCATGGCGCGCGAGGGCATTCCCCATAATCAAGGATTTGGTCGTAGACCGGTCTGCTTTCGATCGGATTATCCAGGCGGGGGGTTATGTCTCGGTCAAGACAGGCGGGGCACCCGACGCAAATGCTATTCCGATACCGAAACCAATTGCAGAGGAAGCGTTCGAGGCGGCCGCCTGCATCGGCTGCGGCGCCTGCGTCGCCGCCTGCAAGAATGCCTCCGCAATGCTATTTGTAGCCGCGAAGATTTCGCAGTTGGCGCTGCTCCCGCAAGGCAGGGCCGAGAGGAAGGATCGTGTCGAGGCTATGCTCGCGCAGATGGACAAGGAAGGATTCGGCGCCTGTTCGAACACCTATGCCTGCGAGGCGGAGTGCCCCAAGAGCGTCTCGGTGAACCATATCGCGCGACTAAACCGCGAACTGCTGCGCGCGAAGTTCCTTGCGTGATCCGATGCGGAAGGAATCGCAGTCCTCAAAGTTTCATGATGTTGACGAGTTCGCGAACGGAGGCTGCTGACCGGTCCAGCGCGGCCTTCTCCTCGGGCGTCAACTTGATTTCGATTACCTCTTCGATACCCTTTGCACCAAGCTTGGCGGGAACACCGACATAGAGTCCTTGAATACCGTACTCGCCTTCCAGGTAGACCGCGCAGGGAAGGATTCTCTTCTGGTCTTTGAGAATCGCTTCAACCATCTCTGCGACTGCGGCCGACGGCGCGTAATAGGCGCTGCCGGTCTTCAGATAGTTGACAATCTCCGCGCCGCCGTTACGCGTCCTCTTCACCAGGCGATCGATCTGCTCCTGATTCATCAACTCGGTAATCGGAATCCCGGCCACGGTGGAATAGCGCGGCAAGGGCACCATCGTGTCCCCATGTCCTCCCAGAACGAAGGCATGTGTGTCCTTGACGGAGACATTCAACTCCATCGCAATGAAAGAACGAAAGCGCGCGGAATCCAGCACTCCTGCCATCCCGAAGACCCGCTGCTTGGGAAAGCCGCTGGCGTGAAGAGCGACATGGCACATCGCGTCCAGCGGATTGCTGACCACGATCAGGATTGAATTAGGCGATCGGGCAACAACGCTTTTGGTCACATCCTGGACGATTTTCATATTTGTGTTGAGGAGGTCATCACGGCTCATCCCCGGCTTGCGGGCAATCCCCGCCGTGATCACCACGATATCCGAATTGACTGTGTCCTTGTAATCATTGGTTCCGATGACACTGCAATCGTATCCTTCCACCGGCCCGGACTCCAACATGTCGAGGCCTTTGCCCTGGGGAATGCCATCAAGGATATCGATCATCACAACATCGGCCAACTCTCGATCCACGAGGCGCTGTGCCAGAGTCGCCCCTACGTTCCCGGCACCTACTACGGTGATCTTGTTTCGCATGTTTACGGTCTCCAAGTGAACAAGTCAGTTGAGATTCATCGTTTCATGTTATCGATGATCGCGGATGCGAACTCGGACGTCTTCAGTTTGGTAGCCCCAGACATCTGGCGTTCAAAATCATAGGTGACCTTTTTCTGAGCTATCGTTGACTCAAAAGC
This sequence comes from Acidobacteriota bacterium, assembly GCA_035631775.1. Classification (GTDB taxonomy): domain Bacteria; phylum Acidobacteriota; class UBA6911; order UBA6911; family UBA6911; genus DASQID01. Next base: position 3,141 of record DASQID010000858.1, on the reverse strand, counting down.
CGAGACAATGGTCTTCCCGGCTTCCTTCCAGTCGATGTAATCCAGCATCATGACTCCGGAGAGGATCAAAGAGCCTGGGTTGACCACGTCGAGCCCCGCATATTTCGGTGCGGTGCCGTGCGTCGCCTCAAACAGACCCACTCGATCGCTTATATTGGCTCCGGGTGCAATGCCGAGGCCGCCGACCTGTGCCGCGCAGGCATCGGACAGATAATCGCCGTTCAGGTTGGGCGTGGCGAATACCTGGTATTCGCTGGGCCGGAGGAGGACTTGCTGGAACATGGCATCCGCAATACGGTCGTTGATCATCACTTTACCGTTCGGAATCTTGCCGCCGTGGTTCTTCTGGACCTCCTCTTCGGTCACCAGCGTATCGCCGAACTCCTCCCGCGCAACCTGGTATCCCCAATCACGGAACGCACCCTCGGTGTACTTCATGATGTTTCCCTTGTGGACCAGAGTCACGACGCTTTTCCCGTGATCCAGGGCATAGCGGATCGCTTTCCTCACGAGGCGCTTGCTGGCAAAGACGGAGAGTGGTTTGATGCCGATGCCGGAATCCTCTCGGATTCGCTTGCCCATTGGACCGTTGAGGAATTCGATCACCTTTTTGGCTTCCGGCGTCCCCTGCGCCCACTCAATCCCGGCATAGACATCTTCGGTGTTTTCGCGAAAGATGACGACGTCGAGTCTTTCAGGATTTCTCATGGGAGAGGGTACCCCGGCAAAATAGCGCACAGGGCGCACGCAGGCATACAGATCCAGCACTTGGCGCAAGGTTACGTTCAGGCTGCGGATTCCGCCGCCGATCGGCGTCGTCAGGGGTCCTTTGATCGCCACCGAATAGTCGTCAATTGCTTTGAGGGTCGCCTCGGGAAGCCATTCACCGGTCTTATTCCTGGCCTTCTCTCCCGCCAGAATCTCCATCCAGTGTATCTGCCTTCTGCCGCCGTAGGTGGCACGCACAGCAGCATCAAAAACGCGCTGGGACGCACGCCAGATATCAGGCCCCGTACCATCTCCTTCTATGAAAGGAATAATCGGGTGATCCGGCACGAGGAGTCTGCCATTCTGAAATTGGATCTTCTCTCCTGACTCAGAAGATGCACTGCTTGAGATCAGGGACATATTCCATTCCTTTCGTTGGCATGTATCTGGGATGGTTCGGCGCAGTCTGCAAGCAAGCCAAAGGTCGCCAGCCTGGCCCCTTATATAGCACCCGTCTCGGACCGGGTCAAGGCAGGGAGTTGACGAGAGACTACCAAATCCCTATTCCATCTGAATCGCGCACGCGAGGAGGCACTGGAGAGCACGGAAAAGTTTCCAGTCGCCTCCCAAGGGAACAAAAAAGGGCGGGAGGCTCGTCGCCCACCGCCCTTTGTCACGAGGAGAAGAGACTAAACTATATCTTCGCGGCCTTCGGCTTGGCGTGCTGGAGTTTATCCAGAAGCTCGAACGGGAAGTTCAGCACCAATGAAACCTGAGTCTTGTCCACGGAAATGTTTATGCCCTTCAGCAACTCTGTGAGGTCAGGATTCTGATCGCCGGCCAGTTGTCCGAGCGCCACAAACCCTCTCGCCACATCGGTCAGCTTTTGTGCAGATTCCAGATCTTTAGCATTCGCGGTGATCTTTCCGACCACTGCCTGATCCAAATTCAGCGTACCGACGACGCTCTGTATGGCCGATATGCTGCCGCCAAACGGCGTATTGGTCGGAGCCTTCGAGAGAATGCTGCCCGCGTCCCCGGCGAACCAGAACATCTCATCCGGATGAAGGGAGTTGATCAGCGGTCCCAGGACAGGATTTGAGGCTATTCCGGCCCCGTTGCTTGCCCGTGTATCGAGTAGAGCCTTCAGAGAATCCTGATCGCCCAATGCGATTTCGGAGGGTTTAATGAAGGCGACGCCCTTCGAGGGCTTTGAGCTGTCCGATTCCGGAATCATCAGGACGTGGGTGCCGTCGGTATAGGTGAATTCAAACGGTGGAGTCGGGGCCTTTGACTTGATGAAGGCGGTTATCTTGCTCTCATCGAAGCTGCCGATGGCAACGACCACTCCAGTTCCCTTATGTCCCTCGAGACTGCGCCCCGCCGCCACGAGATAGTGGAGGTCTCGAGTAGGATCTACGCCGGTCTTGGTGATGATCTCCTGGAGGTTTGTAGCAAACTCCTGTCCGTGCTGTTCCTGGAACTTCATGAATACCGGGGATTTAACAAACCTGTCGACATTCATTCCGAAGACCACCTGGTAGTCGGCCGGCAGGTAACGGATGACCTCCGGCAAATCCGGGACTGAGGCTCTGACAATCACGTTCGAATAGAAGGCCAGGCCCGCGACGATCCCGGCAACAACGAGCATTGTGATTGTGGATGTAACCACGAACTTTCGATGATTCATAGACTTGACTCCTCAAGGACCGCCTGCTCGTATCTCAGTTTACCATCAAATCGCGTCACTTACCGCCGTTCTATTCCCCTCATACGTAATTGATGTCACAAAAGTTCACCGCTGCCCGCGCGAGGGAGCCCGAATGAAGGATATTCGATTCAGCTTTCAGCCTGCCAGGTGAGGGGTGTCCCATTTTGAGGGACACAAGGCGAATGTTGCGCACGTATTAAGCCTTGAAGGTATAATCCGACTTCTTCGTTCGCAGACCTCGCCGAGAGCGCCGGGGGTGGCGCTTGATTTCCGCGCGAGTGCCCGCGTGACGAATTTCCCGGAGATCCATTTATTATGAAGAGAAGAATTGCGGCGTGCAGTTTTGCGTTTGTCCTGGTAGTGGTGGCGTTATCTCTGGCTGAAGATAGAGCCGACCTTTCCGCCATCTATAAGATTAAAGATGAAGGACTAAACCGTTCCCAGGTGATGGACATTCTAAGCTATCTGACCGATGTCTATGCCCCGAGGCTTGCCGGCTCCCCGGAGAAGCGCCAGGGAGAAGAGTGGGTTATGAAGAAGCTGGCGGAGTGGGGGCTGGAAAACGTCCATGCGGAAAAATACGATTTCGGCCGCAGCTGGCAGCTTAAGAAGTTTGCGGCTCACATGATGACTCCCGAGTATTCGCCGCTCATCGCCTACCCGAAGGCATGGACTCCCGGCACCGATGGTCCGGTCCGCGCGGAGGGAATCCGTGTTGACAT
>DASQID010000857.1:0-6631 GCA_035631775.1 Acidobacteriota bacterium | reverse complement strand
AAAACCAACTTTTCCGACGATACGCCCGACCTCTATCGCAACAACGGCGACGGCACCTTCACCAACGTGACTTTTATTTCAGGCTTCGGAGTCAACACCCAGTATGTCTGCTGGGGGGCGGGCTTCATGGATTATGACAATGACGGCTGGACGGATGTGTTTCACGTCACCGGACATGTCTATCCCGAGATCGAGTCCTATCATCTAGACGCCTATTTCCGCTCGCCGCGCCTCATTTACCGCAATCTCGGAAACGGCAAATTCAGGGATGTCTCGAGAGATATGGGACCCGGAGTGAACTCCCTTCATTCCAGCCGCGGCTGCGCGTTTGGGGACTTCGACAACGATGGCGACGTCGATGTGCTGGTCTTGAATATGAACGATTATCCTTCGCTGCTTCGCAACGACGGCGGCAACGAAGGCAACTGGATCAGCGTCAAGCTCATTGGAACGAAGTGCAACCGCACCGCCGTCGGTGGGCGGGTTCGCGTCGTCACAGGCAAACATGCGCAGATCGATGAGGTTCACACCGGGACGAGCGTCATGTCGCAGAGCGATCTGCGGCTGCACTTTGGCCTGGGGCAAGTCAAACAGGTCGATTTGATTGAGGTGAAGTGGCCCACGACCCAGAACATCGAGCGATTCGCCAACATCGATGCCAACCAGTTTTTGACGGTCAAGGAAGGCTCCGGAATCATTGCCCGGCACAAATAAGCAATTACGAATGACGAATTGCGAATGACGAATGCTGTGACTCCCGATCTTGCATCATTCGTCATCTGTAAATCGTCATTTTATTGCGCAAGCAGCGTTATCTCGGGCTGGCCCGTTTCCTGCCCGTTCAGACAAATCAAAACTTGATTTTTGGACCGGTTCCGACCCTACAATCAATCGATGCAGTGCAGTCTACTTTCCGCAATTCTGACGCTGGCTTTTGGGATTCCGGTCCTTCGGGCCCAGACTTCGTCACTGCCTGAACTGCCGCAGGTGGACTTGACGGAATTCTCCCCCGTGGTCAAAGAGCAGGTCCAGGAAGCCTATGAAACTGCGTGTGCCAATCCGCGCAACGCCGACGCCAGCGGCAAGCTCGGCATGCTCCTGGATCTCTACAAGCGGCGTGAGTCAGCTGCTGTGTGGTACAAGCGGGCTCACCAACTCGATCCCTCTTCGTTCCGATGGCTGTACTACCTGGGATGGCTTCAGAGTGCTCTGGGGAAACGCGCAGAGGCGACGGCCACACTGCGCACGGCGCTGCGGTTGAATCCGGACTACCTGCCGGCCCGGTTAAAGCTTGCCGATAACGTCCTCGGCGCCGGAGACGGGGAAGAGGCGACGAAAGTCTACGAGTCAATCCTCAAGGACCATCCCGACGCGGCTGAGGCCTACTATGGGATCGGCCGGATCCGGTCTGGCAACGGCGACCTGCCTGCAGCAGTTGAAGCCTACCGGAAGGCCGTCGAGCTGTTTCCCCTGTACGGTGCCGCACACTACGGGCTGGCACAGGCTTATCGGAAGCTCGGTGACGGCACGAAAACGGAAGAGCATCTCAAGCTGCACGCCGCCAACCGAACGCTGGTGCCGCCGGTTCCGGATCCGCTGCGCGACGAAATGCGCACGCTCGACCGGGGAGCCGCGTCTCTCGTGCAGCGCGGCCTCGCGTTCCAGGATGCCGGGCGTATCGAGGACGCGATCGCGGAGCATGAAAAAGCGCTTGAACTGGACCCGGAGTTTGTGCTGGCGCACGCGAATCTGATCATCCTTTACGGCAAGACGAATCAGCCGCAGAAGGCGGAGGAGCACTTTCGCGCCGCCGTACGCCTCAATCCAAACAACGCCGAAAGCTACTATAACTACGGAGTGCTGCTTTTCAAGAAGCGCGACTACCCTGCGGCAGAGGAGATGTTTCGGAAGGCAGTAGAGATCAATCCCTTCAACTCCCAAGCCCTCCACAATCTGGGCGTCATGCGCGAGCAGCAGGGGCGTTTGGACGAAGCTTTGGAGTTTTACCGTAAGGCTATCGATCGGCAGCCGAATTATCCGCTGGCGCACTTTAACATTGGTAAGATCCTGGCCAACCAGGGGAAGTACGACCAGGCGATAAGCCAATTCCAGATGGCGCTCAGTCCCGACAACGAAAACACCCCTGCCTACCTCTACGCCTTGTCGGCCACGTACGCGCGTGCCGGCAATCGGGAAGAGGCGTTGAAATATGGCCGACAGGCACGGGAGCGGGCGGCTGCCCGCGGCCAGACAGAACTGCTGCGCAGCATCGACCGAGACCTGCAAATCCTGGAAAGTACCAAAGGGGTCGGACCCAGATAGATCCTTTCCTACCAACAGATATCAGAAAAGTGGTACCTCCTGCACGCCTTAGTCTTGGTTTTTGCCCACCTTTTTTGATTTAACCCTCAGCGGTTGATTGCCGCGGACGAAAGCAGCTCGTGCCGAACAGCAGCGTCGGTTGAAGAATGCGAATTGCGCGCCCTATAAGGCTATAAGAGCACCTCAGCGCAAGAAGCGAAAAACGAGGCCGGAAATCGAGATTGAAGCGGTTACTTAAAAGCACTATTACGCTATCACCCTCAAAGGAGACACTTTGCCGAGGTCCGACCCCGACCAATGCCTAACTAACTGGATAGTAAAATCTACTTGACAATGAGCTCATGTCCGGTGCGAGATAGGAGGTGACCCTGGATTCATAAGTCGCCGGGTTCGCAGGGCTTGCTGCCGGCTTCATTCCCGGATAGTGAGATTCGACGCGAGATTTGCTCAGTGAGCGGAAGGTGCCTGACTTGCGACCAACTAAGTCAGCGATCTCACTCAGGCAAATCCATCCCGGTAGATTAGGAAATTCTTACTCGACGGGAGGCTAGGTATGTTTCAGAGAGCTCAGTACGTACCCAAGGCTTTTCTCGTGGGTGCGTTACTCCTTCTCGTTCTCACGAGCGTCCCAAATTTGAACGCGCAGGTCCTTTATGGGTCTGTCGTGGGAACCGTGAAGGATCAGACTGGTGCCGTCGTGCCTGGGGCCGCGGTCGCCATCACAAACCTCCAGACCGGTCAGACACGGGAAGGTATTACCGATGCGGCCGGCAACTACTCAATTCCGAACGTGCTTGAAGGCACGTACGACCTGAGCGTCAAGATGAGCGGATTCCGCAATTATCTTGAGAAGGGGGTCGACGTATCCATTAATACGGTCAGGCGCGCCGACATCATCCTTCAGATAGGACAGGTCACCGAGACAGTAACGGTGGAGGCCAGCGCGGCAGTCCTTCAGACCTCGAAGGCGGATGTCAATACGAACATCGAGTCGCAGGCGATAGAAAACCTGCCGCTCGGCAACTACCGAAACTATCAAACACTCATCAATCTTGTTCCGGGCGCCGCGCCGGCGCGGCTTCAAAACGCCATAACCGACACGCCCGGACGTTCCTTGACCACCAACATCAACGGCCAGGCTCGCGGTGCCAACAACACACGTTTGGACGGCGCGGCCGACATCCTGGTCACGATGCCCCACCATGCGGTGTACGTCCCTCCGGTGGAAAGCATAGAGACCGTCAATGTTTCCACCAACAACTTCGATGCCGAGCAGGGAATTACCGGTGGCGCCGCCGTCACCGTGGCGACCAAGTCCGGGACCAATGAATTCCACGGTACATCGTTCGGCATGCATGACAACAGCGCCTTTCGCGCTTTCACCTGGGACGAGAATACCTACGGGGTTACCGACAAGCCCCGAGGCATCCGGAACATCGATGGCGGCAACATCGGCGGACCGATCATAAAGAACAAACTGTTCTTCTTCTTCAACTGGGAAGGCACCTTCGAGCGCAACAGCCGCTCCGGCATATACTCCGTCGCGCCGGACGATTTTCGCACGGGGAATTTCAACAGAGTGCTCGGGGCACAGATCCTGGACGACAACGGCAACCCTATCATGATTCCCACCACCGAGGGGGGCTCCGTGCCGCTGCAGGAAGGGATGATCTTTGATCCCTACAGTGGAAACCTGGACGGCACAGGCCGCAGTGTCTTTTCCAGCGGAGGGAAGCTCAACGTCCTTCCTACGGCACGGCTGAACGGTCCCATGAAGAAGTTGCTGGACTTGGTTCCTCATGCCAACCATGCCGGCGATGTCGACAACTACTTCAACACCGGCGTCCAGCGCATGAACCGCAACAATATCGACGTCAAGGTCAACTGGAACCGGAATGAGAAGCACCAGATCTGGGTAAAGTACAGCGTTCTGAACGCTCTGGTTCATGGCAACGCAGCCCTGGGCCAGGCGGGCGGCGACTGCTTGTGCGACGGCGGTCTCGGGGACGGTCACACCCTCACGCAGGTAGCGACTATAGGCCAAACCTATACCATTTCGCCCAAGTTCCTGATCGACGCGACGCTCGGCTGGACCCGATTTGGCCAGAACGTCAAGCCCCCTGACCTCGGTACCAACTTCGGATCGGACGTGCTGGGGATTCCGGGGACCAACGGCCCCGACCCGCGGGAGAGCGGCATACCGGCCATGTATATCGACGGCTATTCAGCTCTGGGCAATCCGGAAAGCTGGAACCCCCTCTTCCGCAACGACCAGTCCTATACCCTTAATGCCAACGCCACCTGGATAAAGGGTGATCATGAGATCCGTTTTGGCTTCGACCTCATGCACCACCTCATGAACCACTGGCAGCCGGAGCTGGGCGAAGGCCCACGTGGTGCGTTCAGTTTCGGCCGTGACGTTACTGCCCTGAACGGCGGCGGCGATGCAACGGATTGGAACTCCCTGGCAGCGTTTCTGCTCGGCTCGCCCAGTCACTCGGGGAAGAGCAGCCAGTTCATCAAGATGTTCAGCCTGGAGAACCAGTGGGCCCTCTATGTCCGCGACCGCTGGCGCGTTACTCCGAAGCTGACCCTCAACCTGGGACTGCGATGGGAGCTTTACCCAGACCGGACGCGTTCCCAGGGCATGGGAATCGAATCCTATGACACGGCAACCAACGAGGCCTTGATCGGCGGCAAGGGCGGCCTGCCCCAAGACATGGGCGTGGGCTTCAGCAAGAAGCTCTTCGCTCCCCCAGTCGGATTCGCCTGGCAATTGGCCAAGGACTCGGTGCTTCGAGGCGGCTATGGCATCACATACCACTCTCATCCCTGGGGGGCCCAGGCGCTGCGTGGCTGGTATCCACTGACGATCGTGGCGGTCTTTGATGGGATCAACGGGTATCAACCCGTCACTACAAACCGGACTTATGCGGCGAGGGGTGTGCCGAACGCGCCGCTGGGCCCTACAGTCGGAATTCCGTCGATCTGCTGCCCCGACATTAGTCAGGGCAGGGTCCTCTTACCGGATGTGGCCGAGACGGGCTACCCTGTCGCCAACCAGGAGTTGCGTCGCGGTTATATCCAATCGTGGAACTTGATCCTTGAACACAAGCTGCCGGGCGAAATCGTAACCTCGGTTGGATACGTCGGGTCGAGATTCCTGAGGGGTTTCGGATTCCTGAACATCAACGCCTCGCAGATCCCCGGATCGGGCGATGAGGGGCGGCCTCTCTTCGCTAAATTCGGCCGTACCGCGGCAACCAGGGAATACGACGGCCGCACCGAGGGCAACTACCACTCGCTGCAAATATCCGTCAATCGACGCTTCACAGGCGGTCTGCTTCTCAAAGGAGCTTACACTTACTCGCGGTCCATCGATAACGCCGAGTACTCCGACTGGACAGAATTCAGCTGGAACGCCACAAGTTCACTCGGCCGGAATCGCGGGCCGTCGGATTTCAACATTCCTCAGAATTTCCAGTTTGCCTACATGTACGAGCTTCCATTCGGCGGCGGAAAGAAGTGGGCCCAAACTGGCGCCGCCAGGGAGATCCTGGGAGGCTGGGAACTCAACGGCATCTTCAGTGCCTTCAACGGACGGCAGTACACGATGTACGCTGACGGCACCGACCTGAACATGCCCGGCAATACGCAGACCCCCGACCAGGTCAAGTCAACCGTCCAGCAAATCGGTTGTATTGGCCCCGGTGACAACTGCACCTTCTTTGACACGTCGGCTTTTGCGCAGCCTGTCGGGGCGCGCTTCGGCAACGTGGGCCGGAACACCATGCGCGCTCCCGGCGCGGTGAATCTGGATATGAGCCTGTTCCGCACTTTCAAGCTTGCAGAAAGGCTCAGAATGGAATTCCGCGCGGAAGCATTCAACCTGACCAACACTCCGCACTTCAACGCCCCGGACTCCGATGTCAGCAGCTCGGGCTTCGGCAAGATCCTTGGCACGGACGACGGGTATAATACGAGTGCCGGCACCCGGTCCCGTGAGTTCCGTTTCGGCTTACGCTTCAACTTCTAACCTTGATTGACCCAACCAGGGCGCAGGCTCCAACGCCTGCGCCCCAACGCAGCTCTACAATTGGGGTCAGGTCTGGTAAGTCCAGTGTTGCGAGCTCTGTCCGCAGAAGGGTTGGGGGCAGAACGGGACTTACCAGACTTGGTCCCCGGTTTTTGTTTCGGTTTATTAGAATTGTCTAAGTCTTGATTTTAGTATGAATTCCAGCCTATTCTGCTTGACAAATTCCTTGTTCAGTGTCAGATATGACTCATCCCTGGATTTATGAACCACCGG
>DASQID010000856.1:0-13144 GCA_035631775.1 Acidobacteriota bacterium | reverse complement strand
TCCGGGCAGATCCGGCCGCCCAAGGATGGGGAACGCTATTTCGCCCTTATCAAGGTCGAAGCGGTAAACTTCGAACACCCCGATGTCGCCAAGGACAAGATCTTCTTCGACAATCTGACGCCGCTGTATCCGCACGAGAAGCTGAACCTGGAGACAGTCGCCGACAACCTCTCGGGAAGAGTCATGGACATGCTCGCACCCATTGGAAAGGGGCAGCGCGGCCTCATCGTTTCCCCTCCCCGGACCGGAAAGACGATGCTGCTGCAGTCCATCGCCAACTCCATCTCCAGGAACCATCCGGAAGTGTACCTGATCGTCCTGCTGATCGACGAGCGCCCGGAAGAGGTGACCGACATGCAGCGCTCGGTAAAGGGAGAGGTCATCAGTTCGACATTCGACGAACCGGCGTCGCGCCACGTTCAGGTGGCAGAGATGGTCCTCGAGAAATCGAAGCGCTTCGTTGAGCACAAGCGCGATGTCGTGATCCTGCTCGACAGCATTACTCGCCTCGCCCGGGCATACAATACGATCGTGCCTCCCAGCGGCAAGGTCCTCTCAGGCGGCGTTGACAGCAACGCTCTGCAACGACCGAAACGATTCTTCGGTGCTGCCCGAAACATCGAGGAAGGCGGCAGCCTGACCATAATGGCCACCGCGTTGATCGACACCGGAAGCCGTATGGACGATGTCATATTCGAGGAGTTCAAGGGCACCGGCAATATGGAGTTACATTTGGACCGCAAGCTGGTCGACCGCCGCGTGTTCCCTGCGATCGACATCGCCAAGTCCGGCACGAGAAAAGAGGAGTTGCTGCTGCCTCAATCCGACCTGAACCGCATTTGGATCCTGCGCAAGGTCCTTACGCCGTTGTCAGTGACTGAGAGCATGGAATTGCTCCTGGAAAAGCTCTCCAAGACCAGATCTAACGCGGACTTTCTCGGCTCCTTGTCAGGAGGATAAACCCGGTCGGGCGTCATCCTATTCCGCTCCCTGGCAAACCGGGGACGTCCCACATGTCTTCGGAGTCTTCACAAGAGGAATGGTAAACGAGTGGGACCTCCTTGGCATTTATTGCCTGCCGCCTGACTTCAGCCTGCTGTACACTTCAGATGCCCGGGCAAATTCCGTTGAAAGGTCCTCAGTCCGCAGGGCGATCCGAATTCTCTCAAGGGCCTCGATGAACTCGCCGAGTGCCTGATCCACCATGTCCTGATTGGTTTCGAGGATGCTCCTCCACACGGAAAAGGAACTTCCGGCCAAGCGTGTCATATCCCTGAAGCCGCTGCCGGCGATCTCCAGCTTCTCCTCCCCGCTCAAGTTCGCCAGGGCTGTGGAGAGCAATTGAGGCAGGTGGCTCAACACCGCCAGCGTGCGATCGTGCTTCTCCGGGCTCATGATCCAGGAAAATGCGCCCAGGCCAGATACCATGCGACCTAACCGGTCGAGATCATCGGACGCGGCGGCGGGCTTGGGACAGAGCACATAGGGCGCCCCCACGAACAGATCGGCGATGCAGTTCTCCACGCCGGTAACCTCCTTCCCGGCGACCGGGTGCCCGCCGATAAAGGTCACACCCGGGGGAAAGTGATCCCACGCCTGCGAACATATGCGGCGCTTGGTGCTGCCCACGTCCGTCACAATGGTTCCCGGACGCAGCCGACTGCCCAATGTCCGGAGGATTGAGAGGATGTGCTCCACCGGGGTAGCCAAGACGACGAGATCACACTCGCGAAAATCCGCATCACTCTCGATCTGCCAGTCGTCTATAGCTCCCATTTCGCGGGCTAATTTCAGACGTTGGGAATTCCTGCCTATGCCCAAGAGGCGAACCCGCGGGAGGGATCGCTTGATGGCGAGCCCCATTGAGCCTCCAATGAGTCCCACTCCGACAATTCCGATTTGTTGGAAAAGCATGGTTCACAGTCTCGACGAATGTTCCGGGCTCCTTCGTGGTGATCTCTTAAGTGCCGCCGGAGAGAAGCCTAGAACCTGCGAGTCGCTGCCGGAGGCGGCGGATGTGCAAAGAGATTTCAGTCGATTGTTCGGTGAACAGCAGCCGCTATGAGTCTCAGTTCGCCCATCAATTCCTCGAACTGATCGGGCAACAGGGATTGAGCCCCATCGCAGAGGGCCTTATCCGGATCCGGATGCACCTCAACGAGCAGCCCGTCTGCCCCGGCGGCGATAGCCGCGCGTGCCATGGGAGCAACCTTGTCACGTCGGCCGGTTCCGTGACTGGGATCGACAATGATCGGCAGATGGCTGAGCTTTTTTACAACCGGAATGGCCGAGAGGTCCAGCGTGTTCCGCGTGTAGCTTTCGAAGGTGCGGATACCGCGCTCACAGAGAATGACCTGGTGATTTCCGCCGGTCATGATGTAATCGGCAGCAAGCAGCAGTTCTTCGATTGTTGCGGCCATCCCTCGCTTGAGCAGCACCGGCTTCTGGACCTTGCCCAGCTCTTTCAGCAGGTTGAAATTCTGCATGTTGCGCGCACCGACCTGGAGCACATCCACATATTTCAGAAACATGGGAAGCTGGGTCCAGTCCATGATTTCGGAGACCACGAACATGCTGCGGCGCCGAGCGGCTTCGTGCAGGAGCTTGAGACCATCCTCCCCCAATCCTTGGAAGCTGTGGGGCGAGGTGCGCGGCTTGAACGCGCCGCCGCGCATTATCCTCACTCCAGCCTTGCTCACTGCTTCGGCGGCGGCATTCACCTGATCCCGGCTCTCCACCGTGCAGGGGCCTGCCATCATCACCACGTTGGCGCCGCCGACCTGCACATCCCCGACCTTCACAACCGTCCCCTCCTGGCGGAAAGTCCTGCTGGCGAGTTTATATGGCTGCGTGATGCGCACCACTTCCTTGACCCCTTCCAACAGCTCGTAATCCCTGTGATCGACAACCTTGCCGCCCACTACGCCCAGCACTGTCCGCTCTACTCCGGTAGACCGGTGCACATCGAAGCCGTCAGTGATCAGCCGATCGATGACCTGCTGAATCTGTTTCTCGGTTGCACCCCGTTGCATCACGATTACCATAGCAATCACACCTTTCAGTGGAATAAACAGTCACGGTCTCTGAGAAAAGGACCGGCGCACACTCAATCGATCGCAAATCGTTTGTCCGGATTCGAACCATTGCGCAGTTCCCGCTCCTCCCCCTCGGCAGTCACGCGCTCGATCCTGCGGGACTCGTCAATAATGCGCTCGAATAGCCGCCTCACGCCCTGGGCGTCGAGCGGCCCCCGATTGAGCTTCAACATCACACGGACGATTTCCTCCTCCCGCTTTGGATCATAAATCGGCAATCCCTGCCTGCGCTTGATTTTCCCGATCTCAATGGCACAGTGTGCCCGCTTACTCAGGATGTGGATGAGCTTCACGTCAAGTGCATCAATCTTGCGGCGCCATTCGGCTATGTCCTGGTCGTCCGAATCAGACATCACTCCCCTCCGTCAGCCACCGGCAGAACTCGCCTACGCGGGAGAGCAGCTCGTCAGAGTCCGCTGCATTTTCAATCTGTGCCACGATCGCGCTGCCGACTACGGCGGCATCCGCAATCTCCCAGACCGCCCTCACCTGCGCAGGGCGTGAGATGCCGAAACCTACTGCCACGGGTAGCTGCGTGTACCTCCGCACACCGGTGATGGTCGGAAGAATCGAAGCTGAGAGCCTTTCCTGAGCCCCCGTCACCCCCGTGCGGGAAACAACGTACACAAAGCCGCGGCAGCAGCGTGCTATCTTTTCCAGCCGGTCCGGGCTGCTCGTGGGGGCCGCCAGAAATATCGTGTCGAGCCCGTGTTGCTCGAGGCAGGCGCAGTATTCTCCGCCCTCTTCTGGAGTCATGTCCGTCACCAGAAGCCCATCTACACCGGCAGAGGACGCATCGCGAGCCAGATTCCCCAGCCCATACTGCAGCAGCGGATTGTAATAGCTGAAAAGGATGATCGGCAGCGCGGTCTCACGACGGATTATCTTTACAGCCTCCAGGTAGTCTGCAAGCCGATAACCATGTTTGAGCGCGCGCTCCGAGGCTCGCTGAATGGTAGGCCCGTCGGCAAGAGGGTCCGAGAAGGGTATGCCCAACTCGACGAGATGCGAACCCGAACGTTCCAGCTCCGGGACCAGACGGATTGTGGCCTCCAGGTTCGGATCTCCAGCCGTTATAAACGGGATAAACGCCTTGCCTCCGCGAGCTTTGAGTTCTCGAAACTTGTCCGCTATGGCATGGCTCATCTGCCTCTCCCGTTAGTTATTGACGATTTACGATTGACGAATGACGAGCGAAAAAAGTGAGCCGATTCAATCGTCAATCGTAGATCGTCAATCGTAAGTTTCGCCGCTTGACTCATATCATTCTCCTCACTTCGTTCTCTCACCGAGAATCTCAGAGACCTGATTGACGTCTTTATCTCCGCGCCCGGACAAATTCACAATAACAACTGCGTCCTTTTCCATCTCCGGTGCTATCCGGACCAGCTCCGCAACGGCATGCGCACTTTCCAGGGCGGGAATGATTCCCTCCAGCCGGCTTAACATCTGGAAGGCTTCGAGCGCCAGCACGTCGGAAACCGCCGTATACTGCACGCGCCCCATATCGTGCAGACAGGAATGCTCCGGACCGACCGCCGGGTAATCCAGTCCTGCCGAAACGGAGTGTGTTCCCGCGATCTGACCGTTCTCGTCCTGCAACACATAGCTCATCGTCCCCTGAAGTACACCCTTCCGACCTCCATCGAAGCGCGCGGCATGTTCCCCCAGGGCCTTACCGCGGCCACCCGCCTCGACCCCGATCATTCGCACCGAGGGCTCCATCAGGAATTCAAAAAACAAGCCTATGGAGTTACTTCCGCCGCCTACGCAGGCAATCAGCAGGTCGGGCAACTTCCCCTCGGCTTCCAGAATCTGTGAGCGTGCTTCCCGCCCGATCACCGACTGCAAGTCCCGGACTATCCAGGGATAGGGATGCGCCCCCAACACGGACCCCAGCAGGTAGTGTGTGTCGGCCACGTTGGTCACCCAGTCCCGCATGGCCTCGTTGATTGCATCTTTGAGTGTGCGACTGCCTGAGTCCACCGGCGTGACCTTTGCTCCCAGCAGGCGCATGCGGAAGACATTGAGCGCCTGCCTGCGCATGTCCTCCGTTCCCATGTAAATCTCGCACTGCATGCCGAACAGCGCCGCGACCGTGGCCGTCGCGACACCGTGTTGTCCTGCTCCGGTCTCCGCAATGATTCGTGTCTTGCCCATTCGCTTTGCTAGCAGAATTTGTCCCAGGGCGTTGTTGATCTTGTGCGCGCCGGTGTGGTTGAGGTCCTCGCGCTTGAGATAAATGCGACCCTTACCAAGCCGGCTCGAAAGCCTGCGGGCAGGCGTCAATGGAGTCGGCCGGCCCGAGTACACGCGGAACAGTTCATCGAGCTCTGCTTGAAATGCCGGATCGAGCTTTGCCGCCTTGTACGCTTCTTCCAGTTCCTGAAGAGGTCCCACGAGTGTTTCAGGGACAAATCTGCCGCCGTAAAGACCATAGCGGCCCCTTTCGTCCGGACCGGTAATCGGCGGCGCACTAAAAATCCCGGATGACATTTCCCACCTCTCTCATGAATTCTCTGAGTTTCGCCGAATCTTTCTTCCCGGGGCTGTTCTCCACGCCACTGCAGACGTCCACGCCGTACGGCAGCACTGTGCGGATCGCCTCTCCCACGTTCCCGGCATGCAATCCACCGGCAAGTATGATTGGAGCCAGCCTCTTGATCCCCGCAGCCAGGCTCCACTCGGACGTCTTCCCTGTGCCTCCAAAGAGAAAGTCATCCTTGGTATCAAGCAGGAAGGCCTGAGCCGCATAGCCGGTCAGAGACGCAGGGGTAAAGTCCTTCCCGGGACGGACTGCCTTGATCAGCGTCCAGTCCGACAACTGCCGGCAGTATTCCGGTGACTCGTCGCCATGAAGCTGCAGTATCTGTACGCCTGCAACGCAGGCGGTCTCCGTAACTTCGGCGGGATCGCTCACGTTGACGAATACACCTACTGTTGCCGTAAATGGCGGCAGACGGCGGATAATGGACCTGGCCTCAGCGGGCTTTATGTAGCGCGGACTGCGCTTGTAGAAATTGAAGCCAAGCGCATCCACGCCTTCCGCCAGTGCCAGGGCTGCGTCCTCATAACTCGTCAGCCCGCACACCTTGACTTTCACGATGCTCTCCGCGGTCGCTCGTGAAAAAGAAGCGCCTTCAGCGCCTCAGCCGTGGACTTGGCACGCATCAATTGCTCGCCCACCAGAAAGCCTCTGTATCCGGCGTCGGCAAGACGATGAATATCGTCCGCGGTATGGATGCCGCTTTCCGCAACCGCGACAACCTCTTTCGGCAAGAGCGGGGCGATCCTCATGCTGACTTCCAGAGAAACCTCGAACGAACGCAGGTTGCGGTTGTTCACACCGATCAGGGTCGCTCCCGCCGCCAGGGCCGTTTCCAATTCCCTTTCGCTATGCACCTCCACAAGAGCCTCCATGCCGTATGCCTCCGTCTCGGCGCGCAGGTTTTGAAGCACGGCGGGTTCGAGTAGAGCAGTGATCAACAGAACGGCATCTGCGTTGGCGTGACGAGCTTCGAGAATCTGATAGGGATCGATAATGAAGTCTTTCCTCAAGAGTGGAATTCCCGAATTCCAGCGGATGCCAGCCAGTATTTCCAGGCTGCCGCGGAAATAACTCGCCTCGGTCACCACGGAGATCGCGGCCGCGCCGGCTTCTTCATATTCCCGCGCAATCCCCAGCGGATCAAAGTCCCGGCGAAGCAGCCCGGCGGAAGGCGAAGCCCTCTTGATTTCTGCAATGACTGCGGGCGTGCGCCGAAGCAGAGCCTTTTTCAGGGAGCGCACGTCGGAAGCATGCTCGAGGGCGTTTTTGATGGCCACGGCGGGCCACTTATTTCGCGCGCCAATGAGCTCATGGATCTTTGCCTGCATAATGTCCGCAAGGATTGTGCCCTCGAGATCCTTCGGCAACCGATAGTCGCTTAGAGTGTGCAACATTATCAATCTCCGCTGCTGATGGTCTGTCTCATCATCGATATGTATTCCTCCGGCCATTTCATGAGGAGTGCCCTAGAAAGTTTGATAGCAGCCTCTTGCCGACGTCCGTCAAGATAGACTCTGGGTGAAACTGAACGCCTTCGACGGCCAAAGTGCGGTGGCGCAGACCCATAATTACGCCATCATCCGTCCGCGCTGATATCTCAAGGCAGTCCGGAAAATCCGAGGGTGAAACCACGAGGGAGTGATAGCGCGTGGCACGGAAGGGATTTTCCAGATCCTTGAAGATGGTGCGCCCATCGTGGAAAATCTCACTCGTCTTTCCGTGCATGATGTGTGGTGCCCGAACCACACTGCCGCCGAAAGCATACCCGATGGCCTGATGCCCCAGGCAAACGCCCAGAATGGGCATCTTTCCGGCAAGCAGGCGAATCGCCTCGACGATGATCCCGGAACTCTCCGGACGTCCCGGTCCCGGAGAGATGACCACGCTGTCCGGCATCAGCCGCTCAATCCCGGAAACACTGATTGCGTCGTTTCGGACAACCCTCAGCTCCTGGCCGAGTTCACCGAGGTATTGCACCAGATTGAAGGTGAAAGAATCGTAATTGTCGATGACTAAGATCATCTGAGCTTTCCGACTCAATGGCCCCTTCAAGGGAAATAAGGTATTCGTGCCGTCCTTCACCGGAGCGGACTAAAAACCGGCCATCTGTACCGCCCTTACAGGGCTTCCTAGCATAAACTTCCCCTCCCAGGGCTTGCGCCCTGGGCTTTCCTATCCCGCCGCTTCGCGGCTCCGCCTTACCCTTTCGCTCGGCCTCGCAGCTTGGCACGTCCCAAGAGGAAAAGCCCGTCTGAAACAGCGCCGATGGCGCGAAACAGACCAGCCCAGGGCGTTAGCCCTGGGAACCCTGCGCCCCTCTCAGGGAGAGCCATGTGAGGGCAAGACATGTGACACGGTCCTGATTAGCGACACTCCCGATTCCCAACTTGTTTGCACGAGTGTTCAGACTATGCCGCGTCTCAACGCAGGCCTTCGTGAGCGAATACCACGGCACGAATGAGTGCGCGCGCCTTGCTTGCCGATTCAGCCATCTCGTTTTCCGGCTGTGAGTCTGCCACGATGCCTCCGCCGGCCTGAATATAGGCAATCCCTTCTTTGATCACAAGTGTCCTCAATGCGATGCAAGTGTCCAGGTTGCCCGAAAAGTCAACATATCCAACCGCGCCCGCATATATGCCCCTGCGGCATGGTTCCAGTTCCTCGATGATTTCCATGGCGCGCACCTTCGGGGCGCCCGAGACTGTTCCCGCCGGAAGGCACGATTCCAGGGCATGAAAACAATCCATTCCCTCGCGGAGCTCGCCTTCGACGCTGCTTACAAGATGCATGACATGACTGTAGCGCTCGATGTGCATGAGGTCGCTCACCTTCACGCTCCCATACCTGCAAACCCGGCCGACGTCGTTTCGTCCCAGGTCCACGAGCATGATGTGCTCCGCACGTTCCTTCGTGTCGTTGATGAGATCCAAAGCAAGCTGCACATCTTCCTCGGCAGTTTTCCCGCGGGGGCGTGTGCCGGCAATAGGTCCATACTCGACCCGGCCCTCCCTCACCTTCACCAGCATCTCCGGCGACGCGCCGATGATATGCAGATTGTCCAGCCTCAGGAAGAACATATACGGCGAGGGATTGATGAAACGCAAAGCCCGATAAATGTCGAAAGGATCGCAGCTGACCTTCAGCGCGAAGCGTTGGGATAAAACGACCTGAAATATGTCGCCGGCCTCGATATAAGCCTTTGCCTTACAGATTATGCGGTCATACTCCGCCCTGGTCAGGTTGGAAGCCGGTTCGGGCACTTCCCGGGGTACCGGAGCAGGCAAAGAGATGGGTCCCGAGAGACGCTTCTCAACCTGCTCGATCCGCACTAGCGCGTCACTGTACTTCGCTTCGAGGCTCTGGGAACCTCGATTCGTGAATACGTTCGCAATAATGTGAATGCGATGACGAAGATGATCAAAGGCCAGAATGGTCGAAAAGAACAGGAGGTGAAAATCCTCGAGACCCAGGTCATCCGGGATCCTGTCAGGCAGGTTCTCGAACTGGCGAACCAGATCATAAGCGAAATATCCGACCCCGCCGCCTGTGAATGGTGGTAGATCAGGAACAGGAACCGGCTGGAACGACCTTAACAGCTCACGCAGCTTGTCGATCGGCTTGCCGGCTTCCCGTGTGGTTTCGCCCTGTTCCTCGACCCAGATCGTGTTGCCTTTGCCGCGAACGGACAGAAAGGGGTCCCAACCTATAAAAGAGTACCTTGCCAATCGCTCGCCCCCCTCTACGCTCTCGAGCAAGAAGACCCGGCGCCTGCCTTGAGCGACGCGCATGAAGGCGGCCGCTGGCGTCAGCAGGTCACCAAGGATGTCCTTTCTCACCGGTATGACCGATCCCTGCCCGGCGAGTTTTCCGATTTCCGGCAATGAAGGCACGACCATCCGCCACTCCAGACCTCGAGTTCCCTCTGGCAATAAAAAAAGCCGTGAACGCCTCGAGTCGCTCACGGCTTCCCTCACCCCTGAATTTCCAAAGTCTCAGGAGACTGGCAGCGTACAGACTCGGGCGCGCGCGGCGTCCCATCGCCAATACCAGTAGTAGCCCTGAAACCTGCAATCCATAAAGTCCATGCCAGATGCAAATTACTATAGCAAAATTCGGTTTCCGGGCAACCAGAATTCATTAAAGCGCAGCCATCGAGCTCGAGAACCGAAAATCACCAGACGATTGCCGGGAAATACGGCGTGATGTGTCCGGGATGCAACAATTCTCAAGACTAGAATCACTCGGTCACACTGAGGAACAAGCATTAAATAATTACATTTAAATGACTTACTTGACAGTGTACAGGCTTTTTATCTCGTGGTGCGCATATTGCTTATGCTTTACGTTTTGCCCGTAAATCGGTCAGATAGTGTCATTTATGCGAAGAAAGGCCGCGCATGCTCAGAAACCAGCATACATTGAGGAACGAAATCCATCTCGAGGGAATCGGCCTCCACACCGGCTACCCGGTGCAGCTGAGGCTCGTGCCGGCGCCTGCCAACACGGGTATCATTTTCCGCCGTACCGATCTGAAGTACTTTGAAATCGAAGCCAGGCGTGCGCACGTTGCCCGGGTCAGCTACGCCACGACACTGATGAAAAAGGGCGTGATGATTTCGACGGTGGAGCATCTGCTATCTTCCCTTTACGGGCTTGGGATTGACAATCTCTATCTTGACCTCAATTCAATGGAGGTGCCGATCCTCGACGGAAGTGGCCTGCGCTTCATGGAGGAAATAGAGAAGGCTGGCATTGCCGAGCAGGATTTCCTCAGACGGTACATCGTGATCGAAGAACCGGTTGAAGTTCGCCATGGCGACAAGGTGGCAGGCGTCTATCCCGATCCTGTCGCGCGTGCCACCTATATCATCGACTTTGAGCACAACGCCATCGGGAAGCAGAACATTCACATAGAGCTTAACCCTGAGTCCTACCGCCGTGAGATCGGAACTGCTCGAACCTTCGGCTTCATGGCGGACGTCCAATACCTCAAAAAATGCGGCCTGATACGTGGCGGATCGCTCGATAACGCTGTGGTGCTGGATGAAACGGGCATTGTGAACAACCATCTCAGGTTCCCGGATGAGTTCGTGAGGCATAAGCTGCTCGATCTGCTCGGGGACATCTCCCTTGTCGGGTACCCGATTATCGGGCACCTCTATGCCGAGAGGGCAGGGCATGCCATTCATGCCGCGTTGGCGGACCAGATGACCCGGCAAAGCGATCATTACCGTGTCTGCACGCTTCCCGATTTGGAGCCGGCGTTGGCCGCCCAGGCAGGCCGGACATCGATACGGATTGCGAATTGCGGCGTGAAAAGCGAGCAGCCAAGCCGTTCCCAATCTGCAATCCGAAATTGAGTGCTGGTGCAGGAATAATGACTGCACATTCCGCTGCTACACGCCAACCAGGCTGAAAATACTCAAGGAATCTGACTCATCTTCGAAGGACAGCGCGCACGGGGGAGCCGTCCAATCCGCCGAACTTCAAGGGGAGACAGATAAGCTCATAGTCTCCGACAGCAACGCGGCCGAGCCTCACCCCCTCCAAGATGGCGATTTCATGCTCAAGCAGGATCTTGTGTGAGCGAAGATGCTTGCTGCCAAAAGCATCAACGGACGGAGCGTCCGTACCTACCAGCAATAGACCGCGTCCGCCCAGAAATTCCGCAGCATCTTCCCCCAGATAAGCGAAGTGCCGGTCGAATTGATCTTCAGACAGACTACTGGCACGGGTCTTGAACAGCACCCGTTCAACACCCTCCCAGTTTGACTTCTCGAGTTCCGACGCTGTTATGGCGCCGTCGACCCGCAGAGCCATGACGCGGGCCGGTCCCATGTAGTGAGTCAACGCGACGGAACCAATATCCGCTCCGGAAACGTCGAAGTGATATGGGGCGTCCACATGGGTTCCCGTGTGGTTGCTCATGGTCACCGCAGAGACGTTGCAGGAATCCCCTTCGCTGAGTTTCATTGTCCAGCGGAAACTGAATTTCTGGTCCCCAGGCCATACTGCGATCCCTTCGCGGATAGTCTGAGATATATCGTAAATTTCCATAGGACCTGCCCGTTAATCCCTGGATTTGGAAATCGAGGTGACGAAAGGAATCACGGCTCCAATCGTGATTCGCCAATCGTCAATCCGGTTATTTGGCTTGTTCCGGCTTCGTGAAGAAACTGTCCGGGATATTGGTGTTGTAGTTGATCTTGAGAATGGAGGTCTGAAATGATTTCTTCCCGTTGACATAGCCGTCGACGCGGAGCGGAGTGTTGATCCCGTCCATTAAGACCCATTGGCTGAACTCCTGAACATGTCGCTCCCGAACCCCGGTTTTGGGATTTATCCCCCGATACTCGATCTTAGCGGGAAGCTTGGAAATCCTGTCAAAATATACTGTGACCTCGTCGTTTTCCGGATCCAGGATTTGGACGGTCTCGAGCGTCACATCGCTTCCTTCGCCCGGTCCCAGATAAAAGAGCTTGTTGGCCGTGTCTTTCCAGCGGAAATGGAAAATGCTGTCGATGTTGTGCTTTACCTCATCCTTGAATTCCTTCAACTCCTGAGGCGTGGCGGCGCGAACATCTTTCGGGTAATCGAGTATCCAGCCTTCGTTTTTCTCGAGGTTGTAGACGGTGATATCACGTTCCTTTTTCTTGTTTCCAAGTTCGTATCGGCTCTTGTCGGGCAGTTTGGTATAGTCGTTGAACTTGATGAGACCCGAGGAATCTCCTTCACGGTTGAAGAAAAAAAAGTTACCTTCGGATGCCATGTCTTTGATGCTGAGATATGCATCACCCCCCATAGCCTGGATTGCATCCTGGAAGAGTTTCTGAATCTTCTCTTCATCCTGGGCGCGAACTGGGAGGCCCACAGTCAAGGTCAGAAATCCGACAACACACAGAGTGCGGAGATCTCTCATAGAATTACCTGAGTTATCAAGCCTTCAACTTATCACCAAGCGCGACTTCGCTTGCCAATCATACTAAAGAATAACCGCCAATCCCGATTTTTCAATGCTTGGATGGCCCGGTTCGACGATAAGTATCTGTGATGAAATCAGTGCCTTTCCTTCTAACTGCACGAGTCCTGGGTGTGAGACGTCGATCACAGACCCGCGTGCTATAATCGGCTGATGGCTACTACCAAAGCAAAAAGTGGCAACACCGGCAAGCGGACAAAAAACCGAAAAATCAAGATCTTCAAGATTGCCGCGCTGCTGATAGCCATCCCGGGAATCGCGGCTGCGATCTTTCTCATTCGTTATTACTACGTCTTTAATGGGATCATCGAAGACAAGTTCGGCAAGCGTTATGACCTCTCGGGAATAGAGATTTATGCCTCGCCGACGGTGCTCTACCCGGGCAAGCGGATACAGCTCTCGGAACTCGAACAAAAGGCCCGCCGCCTCGGCTACGAAGAGCGGAATACAGCGGGGAGCACAAGTTCCGCAAACTTTCAGCGGACCAGGACGAACCAACTGACGATATCGAACGACGCCTCC
>DASQID010000855.1:0-3966 GCA_035631775.1 Acidobacteriota bacterium | reverse complement strand
CCTTGCGCGGGAAACCTTCACCCCCGGCGTTCTGGCGGAGATCGGCAGCTTCGGGGCGTTGTATCAAGTGGACAAGGCACGCTATCGCGATCCTCTTCTGGTCTCCAGCTGCGACGGGGTCGGAACCAAGCTGAAGGTGGCCTTCATGACTGGCATACACCACACAGTGGGATTCGACCTTGTCTCCCACTGTGTCTCGGACATTTTGGTACAGGGAGCTCGGCCACTTTTTTTCCTTGACTATATCGCCTGTGGGTCCATGGAGCCGCTGGTTGTGGAACAAATCGTCTCGGGGCTTGCACGCGGCTGCCGTGAGACAGGGTGCGCCCTGATCGGCGGAGAGACTGCTGAGATGCCTGATTTTTACGCTCCCGGCGAATATGACCTGGCCGGATTCATTGTAGGCGTAGTGGATCGGGAGAACCTGATAGATGGATCGAAGATCCGGCCGGGAGACACGATCCTGGGATTGGCGTCCATCGGCCTGCACACCAATGGGTACTCGCTGGCACGAAAACTCTTCTTCGACAGACTCGGATTCGGCCACGCAGATCTCATCCCTGAACTGGGAGCTTCGATCGGGGACCTTCTCCTGACGTCTCACAGAAGTTACTATGCACTGTTGGAGCCCCTCTTGGACACCGGAGTCCTAAGGGGCTTGGCCCATATTACCGGCGGAGGAATTACAGACAATCTACCCAGAATCCTCCCGCCGGGAATCGGAGCGTTGATTCGAAAGGGCAGTTGGCCGATTCTGCCCATCTTCAACTATCTTCAGAAGCAGGGCGAGATCGACGAGGCAGAAATGTATCGCACTTTCAACATGGGCATCGGGATGGTTTTGGTTGTCTCGCCGGGGGATATGCCTCTCGTGCAGAGCCATTTCGCGTCGTGTGGCGAGCCCTGCTATGAGGTGGGCTCAACATTCGCCGGGGACCGGAAAGTTCATTATCAGTCTCAATAGTATCCCAGGGGAAAAGGAACGGTGATTGTCATGGAGAACGACAGACTGGCGATTCTCCTCTCGGGCCGCGGCTCCAACTTTGTCGCCATCCATGAAGCCATCGAACGCGGCGATCTGAAAGCAGACATCTGCTGTGTCATAAGCAACAATCCCGAGGCAGCCGGGCTGGTGCGCGCCAAGGAATTCGGCTTGCGGGCGCTCTGCATTCCCTCCCGAGGGGTGGACCGGGCGGAGTATGATCGACAAGTCATCGCCGCGCTGCGCCCTCTCGATCCGGCTCTCGTGTGTCTTGCCGGGTTCATGAGAATTCTCACTCCTGAGTTCCTGAGAGCATTTCCGGGAAGGGTGATGAACATTCATCCGGCGCTCCTGCCCTCATTTCCCGGGCTGCACGCCCAGCGCCAGGCACTGGAGCACGGAGTCAAGATCAGCGGGTGCACGGTTCACATTGTCGATGAAGGCGTGGATACCGGGCCAATTCTTATGCAGAGGGCAGTGGAGGTTCTCGACGACGACTCGGAGGACACCCTCTCGGCACGCATCCTCGCTCAGGAGCATCAGCTCTATTGGCGGGCCATCGCACTCATGCTCAATCGATTGTGCTCCGTCCCCGAGCACTCCGCGTCGATGGCATAGCCTTGATGAAGGAAAATGCCACCGAGTCGTGAACGGTGTCGTCCTCGCGGCTCGGGTGTCATCTGAACGGACAGATACAGATGAAGACTGCTCAAGATCAGCTGGACTATCTCCGGCGCGGCGCCGTTGAAATAATCAGTGAAGAAGAGGCCATAGCCAAGTTTGAGAAGTCGCTCCGTACCGGGATCCCGCTGACCGTAAAGGTGGGCTTCGATCCTACGGCACCCGACTTACACCTGGGACACGCCGTGCTTCTTCGAAAAATGAAGCACTTTCAGGATCTCGGTCACAGGGTGGTTTTTCTCATTGGAGACTTCACAGCCTCGATCGGAGATCCGACCGGCAGGTCCAAGACGCGCCCTCCGCTGTCACCGGAGACGATTGCGGCCAATGCCGAAACCTTCAAGAGCCAGGTGTTCAAGATCCTCGATCCGGCTGAAACGGCCATCGACTTCAACAGCCGCTGGCTTGGCAGGCTCACCTCGTATGACTGGGTTCGGTTGTGCTCGCGCTACACGGTCGCGCGCATGCTCGAACGCGACGACTTTACCAAACGGATGAAGACTAATCAGCCGATCTCAATTCATGAGATTCTGTATCCCCTCGCGCAGGCCTATGACTCGGTCGCCCTGCAAGCGGATTTCGAGTTCGGCGGGACGGATCAGAAATTCAATCTATTGGTGGGGCGGGACATCATGCGGGAGTATGAGCTTGAGCCCCAGGTGATTCTGACCACCCCACTACTCGAAGGGACGGACGGTGTGGAAAAGATGAGCAAGTCTCTCGGCAATTACATAGGGTTTACCGATGCTCCGGAAGACATGTTCGGCAAGGTCATGTCGATTTCCGATCCACTGATGTTCCGCTACTTGGAACTTCTCACCGAGAAGTCGCAGTCTGAAATCGAGCAGCTGAAAGGAGACGTTGAGTCAGGCAAGGCTCATCCGATGAAAATAAAAGAACAACTTGGTGCCTGCCTTGTCGAGGATTTTCATGGTGCCGATGCGGCGCGGCGCGCCGCCGAGCATTTCTCCCGTGTCCATCAGCGTAAGGAGGTGCCTGCAAAAATCGAGGTTCACATCACTGATTCACTTGACATACAGGACTCGGTGGCCGTTGATCTCCGCGCCTCGCGTCCGCCCCTTCTTGTAGACATACTTGTGAGCAGTGGCTTGGCTCCCTCAAAATCGGAGGCTCGTCGTCAGATCAAAGCCGGCGCCGTGGAGGTCGACGGCACGAGGGTTACGGACGTCACGGTCCGCATTCCCTCGGATCGCAGTGAGTTTGTAATTCGCTACGGCAAGCGTCAGTTTCGTCGAGTGGTGCTGAATCGACCCCCTGAGGGCAATCGTCAATCGTAAATCATCAGTCGTAGATATTGTTTTTCATCCACCGCTGAGCGCGCAGATGATGTGAACCTCGTCGGTGTCGGACAGGCGCGTATCGAGAGAGCGTACCTGCTGCGAGTTGACGAACACCTTGATGTGCGGACGGATATCCTCCTGCTCGTCCAGCATGCGGAATCGCATTCCGGGATATTGTCGATCCAACTCCTTCAACAGATCATTGACCGTCGCCGAGCGAGAATTCACAACGTCCTTGCCGTGCGTGTAGGATCTCAGTGGAGTTGGAATGTGCACTTTCATTGAATGTTGCTTCCTCCTTGGTTTTCCGCGCCTCTTGGTTAGAGAAACTCTGCAACCTCGGTAGCGTAGATTTGGGGAAGATGGCATGCCAGGCAAGTCCAACTTTCTCCTTCATCCCGGCTGCCCCAGATCTCTCCACTGGTGGTGCCGAAATATAGCCCGAGGGTCTCACGCGAGTCTGTGGTCATCGCCTGGCGTTTGACGGTAAGCCAGGCATTTGAGGGCGGGAGCCCGTTGTCGAGCCGGGTCCACTTCTTGCCGGAGTTTCGTGTGACGTACACGGCGGGTTTGCCGTCCGGGCTGGTGCGCGGCCAGACCGACGTGCCGTCCATGGGGAAAACCCAGACCGTATCCGGATCGCGCGGATGCTGAACGATAGGGAAGCCGATATCGCCGATCTTCTTTGGCATGTTGAGGCCGATTCTTACCCATCGCCCCTCGGGGCGGTTCATGCGGTAAATCCCGCAGTGGTTCTGTTGATAGAGTCGGTCGGGCATCAATGGATGCAGAATGACTCGGTGGGGATCGTGCCCGAACTCGGGATTGGGCGTGGGGATGAAATCAGCTGCACATCCCTGGTTTAGCGGCTTCCAGTCGGCGCCCTTATCCTGACTTTCGAAGACACCTCCTCCCGACATCCCGAGGTACATGTGATCGGAGTTTCTCGGATCGATCAGGATCGAATGAAGCTTGGGGCCATCCGGAGTCCCATCCTGGTCG
>DASQID010000854.1:0-3029 GCA_035631775.1 Acidobacteriota bacterium | reverse complement strand
CGGCCCCTGTGAATGAGCCCTTCTCGTGCCCGAAGAGCTCCGACTCTATGAGGTCGGGGGGCACAGCGGCGCAATTCACCGCCACGAATGGAGCCGCGCGGCGCGGGCTGCCCTCGTGCAGGGCCCGGGCGATAAGCTCCTTGCCGGTGCCGGTCTCGCCGAAGATGAAAACGCGGGAGGTGCTCGGCGCAACGCGCTCAACCTGTGACATTACTCGCCGCATCGCCTCGCTCGTTCCCACGATCTCGTGCCGTCCGATGCGCTGGCGCAGTTGCCGGTTCTCCGCCTCCAGCCGGGTCATCTTGAGAACGTTTTCGACGGTGAGAAGGAGCTTTTCAGTCGAAAGCGGCTTTTCGAGAAAATCTACAGCGCCCAGTTTGGTCGCGCGCACTGCCATCTCGACGTTGGCCTGGCCGGATATCATCACTACGGGGACGTCCATACCCGAAGCTTTCAGATCCCCGAGCAGTGACAATCCATCCTTCCCCGGCATGACCACGTCCGAGAGAATCATGTCGAAGCGTCGTGCTCTAACAAGTTCGAGCGCCCGGCCGGCGTTGTCGCAAATGGTTGCTTCATAACCGGCCAGGCGGAAAGCCCGTGCCAGTGAGGCAAGCGTGCCCGTATCGTCGTCGACAATGAGCAAATGACTCATGGAAGTCCCCTGAGAACTGCCGCTAATCAGATTCTGCTGCAAAAATTAGGCCGAGGCTTTGGAGTGCGGCGGCAAGAATTGACGATTGACGATTGACGATTAACGATTGAACGTCCGCCGGGTCTCTCAATCGTCAATCGTAAATCGTCAATCATAAATCCTCACACCCGGGGCTACTGACCGGCCCCCCGGGGACGCTTTCTGCGCGGCAACAGAATTTCGCGACAGCTAATCATAAATAATGGAGCGCCTATATGCTTTTGAATGTTATCCGGAATGTGGTCCCGCGCCCGGGCTCGCTTTCTACCGAGATCCTAGCCCCATGATCACTCACCACGGATTGAACTATTGCCAATCCCAGTCCTGTGCCGTGCTGCTTGGTTGTGTAGTACGGGGTAAACAGCCGCTGGCGTTCTTCATTTGTCAGTCCCTCGCCGGTATCGGACACCTCGAGCTGCACCGTGCCGTCCAGCTGCTGTGTGCGAATCGTCGCCGTACCGCCCTTGGGCATCGCATCGATCGCATTCAGCAAGAGGTTTTGCAGGACGCGCCTGATTTGTTCCGGATCGGCCTCGAGAGGTCGGAGGTCGTCATCCAATTGTAGAGCAGAGACGATGGGAACGCGCCCGGGTACCCGAAACTGGGCGTCAAACAGTTTCATGGTCTGGCGCACCAGCTCGTTCAAATCGACCTGTTCCATTTCAGGACGCGGCATCTTGGCAAAGTCGCTGAAGCGGCCGATGATGGACTTAAGATTGGATAGTTGCGCCAACAGGGTCTCCGTGCTCTCGTGAAACACGTCCTCAAATTGTTCGGGTGCCTGCTCTTTCGCCCGCCGCAGATTGTCGATCGTGATCTGAAGAGGAAAAAGAGGATTCTTGAGTTCGTGTGCCAGTCTGCGCGCCAATTCCCGCCATGCGGCGACTCGCTCCGCCTGAATCAACTTGTCGCGCTGGTCGATCAGCTGTCGTGTCATTGCATTAAAGGCGCTAGCCAG
Organism: Acidobacteriota bacterium; assembly: GCA_035631775.1. Lineage (GTDB taxonomy): Bacteria > Acidobacteriota > UBA6911 > UBA6911 > UBA6911 > DASQID01. Next base: position 1,377 of record DASQID010000854.1, on the reverse strand, counting down.
TTCACCGATTTCGTCCTTCGAGCCGGCCGGCACCCGAGCGTTCCAGTCGCCCATTGCCACCGCGCGGGCACCTTGGACGAGCCTTTCCACCGGCCGGGTAACCCGGGTGGAAAGCCAATAGCTCATCGCGATGCCCAACAGAATCCCGATCCCGCCGGCCACCAAACCGATCAGGCGCAGGCGATTGATTAGCGTGACCAGTTCACGCCGTGAGCTTCCGACCAGAAGTACGCCGAGCAGGCCTTTTTCACGCCCCACAAGCGGAATGGCGTGAAGAGTCTCGGGACCGTCCTGCCAGGAAATAGTCTGGGAGATCTCGCTGCCGCCCGCCCTGACACGGTCGATGAGATCCGAGATCCGATCTGCCATCGTGACGGTGCCGGGGAAGCCGGAAATCAAAGCCTGTTCGGAAAAGCGCGGTGAAAAGTCCCGATAAAGCAGTACTCGCACACCCGCAGGCAAAACGAGCGATGCCAGGAATTCCTTGCCCAATCTGTATCCGCCAACGACGTAAAGCCGCTTGTCCCCCGCGTTGACCGTCCGGACGGCGACAAGCGCGAGCGCAGTCTCATCGGGCAGTTCCTCCCTCTTTAGAAAGAATCCCTGATTGTTCCAATCTACTGCGTGCGTCACCCACTCACTTTTGTAGCCGAAGTGCGCGGGCCACTGCGCGGAAGACACGATGACGCCGTCATTGCTGACCAACTCCAGGAAGTCCAGGCTGTGGATTCCCGCGAGAGCGGACGCTTCGTCCACATACAGCGAGAAGTCAGGGTCGGGGCGGCTCAGGGCGATGGCGATCTGCAGAGTGCGTTCGGCCTTTGCGATCCCCGTGACCCGGCTTGCCACTTCCTCGCCGCGCCGCTGGAATTCCCTGCGAAACTGGCCAACTGACGCTGCTGCACGTTGGTCGTCCAGGGCTTCAAAGGTTCGTCGGGTCGTGGCCGCGGCAATCCAGGTCACAAGCGCTACGGTCACGCCGACGACGAGGGAGGTCAGAATCAGCAGGCGGAAGCGAAGGTTCACGGTTTCTCCACCTCCAGCCACAAATCGTCGAGGCGCCAGTTGCCGGAGCGGAGAACGCCGGGAGTGGTCCACGTTTTCACTCTTGGGCTTGATCCGAAGATCTCGGGGAGATGGAAAAGTGGAATTATGCGGTAGCTCTCGACCACCGTGTGCTCGAAGGCGTAAAGCGCCTCGGGCGTTTGATTGTTCGGCAATTGCCAGGCGTCGGCCAGGTGAAGTGATGAAATTACACTAGTAAGTGCCGTCTCCGGCAGAGGTGGGCGAATAGGGAGACGCACCAATCGAAGATCCGCCCCAGGGGCTTGGCCCGATGCCTGCAGTTTGAGTCCAGCTTCACGTGCGTTGACCGCG
>DASQID010000853.1:0-18401 GCA_035631775.1 Acidobacteriota bacterium | reverse complement strand
TAAGCCATAGACCCACGCGAAAGCTGAGCCAAGGAGTCCCAGTTGCACGGCCGTGAGGGCCATTTCGTTTTCAAGGAGCGGGAAAACCGAGAAGATGGCCTGGCGGTCAGCATAATTGAAAAACGAGATGAACCACAGCATCGCCACGACATACCACTGGTAATTCGGGCTGGGCAAGGCAGTCCCGAGCGACGATCCAGGGACTGATTGCGTCCGGCCATGATCCATCCGTGATGCCTCCGACTTGACGGTCCAAGAGAATGACTTCACCTGGCGATACTCATACTACAAGGATTGATTTCGGCGGTGGATTAAAAGTATCCCGAGATCGTTTTTTTTGATTTACAGTAGTCCAGAAGTCTTGATGGTGAGGCCGCCTGGTCGCACATATTGCGTTCCTAAGTGTGCGATCACGCAACTCTGGTGACACATATTGTCGGACGCAGAAAAACACCGACTTCGGACGCTGGTGAGGCCTTGACACAAATAGCGTGCAAACACGAGGACTGCCTGTGAGGTTTGTATGAAGAATGCATCCCGGAACAGCTTGGTAGCAACAAGCAACATGACCCGTCGGGACTTCATTGTCTCGACGACAGGAGCCGCCGCGGTCATTTGCACTGGAGCCAGCCTGCCGAGAGGAGCCAAAGGCAGGGTAATCGGAGCCAACGATCGTCTCGGAGTGGGATTCGTTGGCGTGGGCGGGCGTGGTATGAGCCACGTCTCCTCCCTCATCGGATTGATCAATCAGGGAGAAAACCTCCGGATTGTGGCCGTCAATGACGCCTACGGGCCACGCATGGACAAGGCTGCAGAACGCGCGAAGGCGAAAACGTACAGGACGCATCGCGAGCTGCTGGCGGATAAAGATGTCGACGTTGTCTGCATTGCATCGCCCGATCGGCTCCATGTCCCCCAGGCGCTTGATGCCATCCGCGCCGGCAAGGACGTATACTGCGAAAAGCCCATGGGACACTGGAGCCAGATTTCCCAAAGCCGCGAACTCTTCCTGGAAACGAGACGGTTGGGCAGGGTAGTCCAGATAGGCAATCAAGGCAATTCCAGCAGTGCCTGGCGGAAGGTCGGCGAGTTGCTGCAGAAGGGAACCATCGGCAAGGTCCAGCACGTTCAGGCAGGGTATTTCCGTCTCGGAGACTGGGGAGAACGGATGCCGATTCCGGACCCCAACGCCAAGCCCGGGCCCGATCTGGATTGGGAGGCCTTTCTGGGGGACGCACCCAAGGTACCCTACGATGTGCGGCGCTTCTTCAGCTGGCGCATGTTCCTCGACTATGCCGGCGGCCCGTGCACCGACCTTTTCCCGCATGTCTTCACGCCATTCGTCAGCCTTCTGGGACTGAAGTTCCCTTCACTCGTTGCGACGTCCGGAGGAATCTTCAAGTATGACGATTACGGCCGTGAGGTCCCGGATACGTTCAACATGTGCATCGATTATCCCGAGAAGCTTTCCGTTGTGCTCGTCTGCACGCTTGCCAACCAGCACATGACGGAACCGGCGGTCCGTGGAGATCAGGGCACGATCACGCTGCAGAACGTGGTATGGGAAACCGGTTTCGACAGTGTGACGGTGCACCCTCCCAAGGGGGACCCGACTGTGATCAAGGGCGAGATGCCCAACAGCACGTTGGCACACTGGAGGAATTTCCTGGCCTGTGTCCACAGCCGAGAGAAGCCGGTGAGCGACGTAGAATTCGGTTACCACGTCCAGGCCGTCCTTTGTATGGCGATGCAGGGATTCCTCAAGAGGCAAACTGCAAAGTTTGACGCGGAGAATGGACAGATAGTTCTGTAAATGGAGGGCGTCTCGGTCTTCCCTCGGTGGCAGTTCAGAGGGATTCGTATTCCTGAAAGAGTCTTCCCCAGCCGGTAGAGCGCTTCCATTCTTCGAAGACTTGCCTGTCCCTCATCGGCCAACGATAGTAGTCGTGGTAGGCTTCCGACCCGAAGATGAACAGGTGAACCATCGGCGTCCGGAAGAAGAACTTCTGCATCGGGCGGAGCGGGCCGAACCAGGCGAGGTTGCCGAATAGGCTGACGCCGTTGTTTCCGACCGAAAATCCCCACGATTCGGAGGAAATGTCGGCGCCCACAACATCGATGTCGCGCACATCCCCAACGCCCAGTCTGTTCTCGTGCGCCACGCGGATGTACTCGATGCCGAGAGGATCGAAGCCCATCATCCTCGCGGCTACGGCATCGATGGCCACCTGATCCGCGCTGGCGAGGATGTAATTCTTCACTACGGGGTACATGGTGCGAGGGCCTGGACCGTTTCCCGCGGTCGTTCCGTCCATCATTGCGAAAATCCCGGGGTGGATTTCCTTCTGGATCACGAGAAGATCGACCAGCGTTCTGTGTATCCATGAATGAGTGTAATGGCGTTTTGTGTTGAGCAGTCCGCCGAAGGCGTTCTTCATCGCACCGGTCGTGGTGGTGTATATGTGGCACTTGACCGTCGGTAGATGGACGATGTTTTTCCCGACGAAGTAGTCGGGAATCGTGATGCCCTCCGGGTATATTTCATCCAGCACAAGCAGCTTCGCCTTGGGCCGGAATGTCGTCCACTTCATGTCCTGCTCTTTAAAGTTAAAGAGCACGGGGATGCCGTAGCGTTTGAAAATCGGTACGTAGTGATTCAGATCTTCGCCCTTGAAGGCATCTGTCACTACCGTTTTGTTTTGTACGCAAGTGATATCCCGATAGCCCGAATTGCGCAGAGCGAGAATGGCCCCTTCCATCTGCCATGGGGTTGTGTTTGCAGCTGGAAACGGAAAATGCCAGGAGATGTTGTCCTTGAGTATGGTCGTGGAGCTCGGGTCCAGGACGGACGACATGCCTGCCATCCCGGCCAGGCGTTCGTAGTCCTGAAGAACGCTTTCGGGGCTTGACTTGAGCACGGCAACCGTGGACTTCGCCATGAGCCAATATTACCACCGCAGCAGCCAAATCGATCCTTGTGATGTTTTGGATCTCGTTCGCGTCTCGGCGAGTTGGAGGTGACTTTCGCCAAAAGCGGCGGAAGGCGCACAAAATCAAAGAATCCCTGAGCTTCCTCACCGGCAGCGTCCTATAATCTGCGGATATCAAAGGAGAGATGTATGGCTCGATCTATAAGCAAGATTGCCCCTGACTGGTGGGACTACACTACGCTCGATAAGGAGCTTCTTCAGGACGCCGCACGCTTGACCGCTGAGGATCTGGTCTCGCTCTCTCGCCCGGGATTCCGGGTACTCCTCTATGATACGCTCGAGGATTTTTACCTGGCAGAAGCGCTGGAATATATCCACGCCTGGCGGCAGGCAAAGGCAGACGATCCAGTTGGGATATGCGGCCCTATCGGTCCCACGGAACAACTCCCCCTGGTCGCACGCCTCGTAAATGAAATGGGCCTTACGCTCAGGCACGCCCACTTCTGGGGAATGGATGAATGGGTCATCGACGGCAAGGAGGTGCCGCAGTCCCATCCTCTCTCCTTCGCCAGGGCCGATAATGAATTGTGCTTCAGGCGCATCCGGCCCGAATTGGCAATGCCGCCGGAAAACCTGCACTTTCCGCGCGCGGCGACGGCAGAATACATCCGGAGTTGGGAGCATGCCCGCTGTGCCGTCATGCAGGGCGGCCAGGGAGAAGTGAAGCACTGGGCGTTTAATGATCCCCCCAGGCGCCAAGGCAAGTATGCCGATGCCCCGCCTCCACCCGAGGATTACCTGCAATTGACCACGAGAATCGTCGACCTTCACCCGATGACGATCATGCAGAACGCCCGCACGTCGGGGGGAGGCCAGCTGGATCTCGTTCCGACTCAGGCCCTGACGGTGGGTCCTGTACAGACATGGAAGGCGGAAATGGTCTCCATCTGGCACGCGGGAACTCATGACAATCCCTATGGGATGAGGCTGACAACCTTGATGATCTCGAAGAGGATTGCGGACAGCGCTTGCCCGATGTCGTTGCTCGCGCTCCACCCGAATGTTCAGTTCAACTTTTATCGCAACGCAATCGGTTCATGCGCGGTCGAGATGCATTGAGGGGGATTCCCAAACCGATGGTTCAAAAATCTCAAACAACCGTTGTTTGAGCTGAATATGTCCAGGTACAAAATCACAGTCCCTCTGGTGACCATTGATTGCCTATGGATATTGAAAATGTCAACGCTCACTCGGAGCCGCCCTTCAAGAAGTGCGGCTCATGCGGGAAGGAATGGCCTCACTGGAAGGATTTTGTCCTTGACGGCGCGCTGCGCCTCCTCGGATTACAGGCCTACCCAGACCTGCCGGACGCGAACCTGATCGTGTTCGAGCACCGCTGCGGCACCTCGGTCTCCGTCCTGGCAACGCGACTGCGGCCCATGCTCCAGGACCCGGAGGAGGGTTCGCAGTTGCCGCTGCTATATGGCACCGAAAGCTGCAACGGACGTTGCCGTCACCTCGAAGACCTGCAGAGTTGCGATCGTGCGTGCATTAATGCCCGTGATCGGCGCCTCATGCTCCAGTTGCTCGAAATGAGGCGCTCCAAGAGGTAAACGGCACCACCGTGATCTACTGAGGTGACGGATTCCGCGGGACGCAGAAAAACGCCGCTTTCGAACACCGACCGGATTTCGGCGCTGCGGTGTGCAAACGCGACGGGCTATATCGCGTACCGGACTACTACTAACGTTCAAATCCGGGCCATTTCGGCAAGGATTGCTTGTCTTTGCGCCCTGGCGTCTTTGCGGTGGCTTTTTAGAGAGCCCCCGCAAAGGCGCAAAAGAACGCGGGGACCCAACTTGGTTGCGGCTATGCCGCTCCGTGAGATTTGTAGCAGGTCTCACCGTGGCAGCATCACCTGTAACGTGGCACCCCCACGCCCCTTCACCTCCCTCAGTTCGAGGCTTGAGAGGACCGACTTGGCGATCCTCTCCCCTTGCCTGATGAGGGCCTCCGCGCTTTCGCGTGAGAAGTCCAGAAACTCTTCAATTCCCACAGTATCATCGCGAGGTTGAATTACGCAGAGATCGATGTAGCGGTACTTCTTGGGCTCCTTCTCCTGGCCCGTCATTGGATCCACTCGTCGCAGCACAAGCCGGTTTTCAACCAGTGTGCCCTCTCTATAAGCGTGCATGTAAAGGTGGTTGCAGTTTCGAGCATATTCGATGTCCTGGCGCAGGGCCTGGGAGAACTGTGTGCTTAGGATCTGATATGCAAGCGGAAGTGTAGGGCTGCGGAATGCGCGCGGAGTGGGTGTCAGGTCTACGATGTAGATCTGATCCGCACCAGCTTGAACGGCCGGCTTCAAAGGGCTGTTCATTATGATCCCGCCATCGCAATACACGTTGTCTCCAATAGTCACATGCGGGAAGATCAGCGGCAGGGAGCAGGATGCGAGAATATGCCTGTCGGTGATTTCATCAGTTTTTGCCACGTGCAACGGGACACCGGTCGTGGGCTTCAGGCGAGTCAGTGCGACGTAAAGCTCTTTGTCGGATTTTCTGAGGGCCTCGAAGTTGACATTCCGGGAAATCAGATCGAGCAGGGGAGAGGTATCCAAGAGCAACTCGTCCAGATTGATCGCTTGCCACCAGTGCGCTCGAGCGCTGAGACTCTCTCTCAAGAAGCCTGCGAGCGCCCTCACCGATTCGACAGCCAACCGCAGGGAAGGACGAGGATCCAGCGACAGGAGCTCCAGTGGATCGAACCGGAGCCTGTAGACATCGCTCCGTCGGATCTCAAGCCAAACCTGCTCGATCTCTCCGAGGGGCCGCCCCGCGGCCGCCATGGCACAGTTGAAGGAACCGACTGACGTACCACAATAGATATCGGGTTCGATGCCGTGCGCGCCTAATGCCTTGAGCACTCCGATCTCGAATGCGCCTCTGGCCCCGCCACCCGACAGAACTACCGCTACTCTACCCTTCTTGAGACTACTCCCCATGCGGATTCCCCCGCCTTCGCTCATCTACGGGGCCCTGTGATCGGTCCCGTGTAGGTTGGTCTGATGTGCCGTGTGATAAAACCCGGGCGCTGCCACCCGATCGGATGATCTTAGGTGGATTCGTAAGGGCAATCAAGCCCCTGCAATAACTGCCGTATCGCATTTTGCGGAGGAACGCCGGCAACGCCGCTTGCGACAAGGTCCCGTCAGTGTCCGAAGGCGGCGTTCTTCAGCGCGCCCCGAGATTCGCAACCGTATTTAGGGGGATGGTGCATTGGATCACGGTAAGATGATGCGTTTTTTTGTTGTGCGAAACGGGGCGAATCCGGTCAAAATGGGTTCTTCAATCATTGGCAGAGGTATCAATCTTACATGCGGTGGAGGCACATTCATGAACGATCAAAGCAAAATGGAGCGACGTGACTTCCTGAAGTCTATCGCTGCAGCCGGAGCTACTCTCACAGCGGCCCCGGCTATTCTTTCGCAGACCAATAGCAACGACCGGATCGGGGTTGCATGCATCGGTGTAGGCACCCAAGGTCACTACCTGATGCAGTACGTCCAGGCAGTTGAGAACACCGAAATCCGTGTGATATGCGACCTGTACGAGGGCAATAGAAGCAGGGCCAAGAAGCTCTGCAAGAATCCGGACGTTCGTTTCGTTCGGGAATGGGAAAAAGTAGTGGAGGATCCCTCCGTTCAAGCTGTAGTCATCGCAGCACCGGATTTCTGGCACGCCCCAATGGTTATCGCTGCAGCCAAGGCGAAAAAGGACATATATGTGGAAAAGGGCTGGTGCACCAGGCTCGAAGATGCCAAGAAGATGCGCAAAGCCGTCAAAGACAACAAGGTTGTCATGCAGCTGGGTCATCACTACAACAGCCTGCCTTCGTTCCACAAGGCGCGCGAGATTTTCAGGTCCGGCGCATTGGGCAATGTGCCTCTCATACGAACCTATATCGATCGTGCCGGCAAGACCCCCGAATGGAAGTTTTACACAGATTACTCCATCACCAAAATGCCCGCGGATGCGGGACCGGAGACGATCGATTGGGACAGATTCATCGCCAACGCGCCGAAGAGGCCTTTCGACGCCGAGCGCTTTTTTACCTGGCGCTGCTTCTGGGACTACGGAACGGGCATCGCCGGGGACCTCTTGAGCCATCTTTGGGATTCGGTAAACATGGTCGTAGGGATGGGAATTCCCGAGAGTGCCGTCACACAAGGCGGGAACTATTTCTGGCTGGGAGACCGCGAAGTTCCGGATATGTGGCACGTTTTATTCGACTATCCGAAGAAAAAGCTGGCCGTCACCTTCGCGTGCACCTTCCACAACACTCACGTTGGGGAGATGGCTCAGTTTCTTGGACGCGAAATGACCCTGGAAGTGTCGCCCGGCTTCTGTCGCACATACGGCGCAGAGTGGAAGCCGGAATATGGAAATAAGATGATCCAGGCACGTGAAAGGGCGACCCAGCTGGGTCTCGAGCGGTCGGAGGCGGAAGTTCCCCCGGAATATTCGATGAAACCCAACGAACTGAAGGTCACCAGCCACATGCAGAACTTCTTCGACTGCATTCGAACACGGGAACTCCCGCGTTGCCATGTAGACCGGGCGTTTGAGGAAGCAGTGGCACTGCTGATGTCCCTCGAATCGTTCAAGAAGGAGAAGAAGGTTCGCTGGGATCCTGTAAAGGAGGCAATAGTCTGATCCTTCTCGCCCTCGTAAGGTGGCTTCTTGAGAGCCACGCCGAGGCGCAAGGATTCAACGTCCTCCGATGCCGATAACTTTATGACAGAATAGATTTTAAGGGCCGGCCGCGTTCGAGGATTGCGTGTCGAGGAATCGCTAGTTTCCGTATATGGAAACTATTTCAAGAAATGGCGAAGCCATATCTCTTGATTCGGTGATCAGATATCCTGTGGAAATTTTGTCGATCAAATAATCTGTTGACGCGCGCAAGTCGCTCTGGCACATTTCACAGTGGCCGCTGCAATTAGCGTGGCCTTGAACACCGGCAGAAGAGTAACGGACGGGCTTAACAAGTTTGTTCGTTACACTAGGAGGCTGGAGCCAGCCGGACGAAACCAATCGCCGGCGGGTGTTACTGGGAGAAAAACCCGGTAACTGGTCGCGACTTCCAGCTGATGCTTGATCCCGGGCAACGGGAAAGAGGCTTCCGAAAGGGTCGGGTCAAGGAAACGGAGTTGCAGCGGCTATTATTTTGTCCGCCCTCCATAGCAACACTATCCTGATATCAGCAAACACAAAACTGCCACAAATTACACGAATTTCACACGAATTGTTCGTGTCATTCGTGTAATTTGCGGCAGCGCGATAGCCACAAGGTGGAGATCAAACCGAAACAGCGAGTTTGGCGCGGACTTCGACGAGCTTACCAACGGATCCGAGCACACTGCTTTTGTGCTCGATCATCTTGGCGTACTCCTCAACATAGATTTTCCCCGGATCTCGAAGATCGAATTTGTCGGGATGATCACGGAAGAACTCGCGGTGCACGCGCGTCCACACGAGGCGACCATCGGTGTCGATGTTCACCTTGCATACACCCAGCTTGGCGGCGGGCAGAAAGTCTTCCTCCGGCACACCACTCGCGTCCTTCATGCTGCCACCGGCGGCATTGATGCGGTCGATCTCCGATTTGGGAACGCTCGAACTCCCGTGCATGACCATCGGGAACCCGGGCAGTCGCTTTTGAATCTGCTCTATCACCTCGAAGTGCAGGCCAAGCTTCTTCCCCGGCTCGGCCTTAAACTTGTATGCGCCATGACTGGTCCCGATCGCCACGGCGAGCGAATCGCATCCGGACCTCTCTACGAATTCCTTTGCCTCGTCAGGATTGGTCAGGCATACATGTCCGACTACGTCTTCCTCAACTCCGCCAAGCATGCCCAGCTCGGCTTCAACCGAGATGCCTTTGCTGTGTGCGCGCGCGGCGATACGCTTGGTGACCTCGATATTCTTGTCGAAGGGTTCGTGGCTGGCATCGATCATGACGGAACTGTAGAATCCTGAGTCGATGCAGTCGTAGCAGGTGGGTTCGTCTCCATGGTCGAGATGTACTGCAAACACGACATCGGGATATACCTGCTCAGCAGCCCGAATCATACCTTCCAGGAACCGCTTGTCGGTGTACTTGCGCGCTCCCCTGGAAATCTGAATGATGAAGGGAGACTGGCTCTGAGCGTGTCCTCGGAAGAGTCCGACCGTCTGTTCGAGGTTGTTGATATTGTAGGCGCCTACCGCATAGCGGCCGTAAGCTGCCTTAAAAAGCGTCGCAGTATTTACAATCATCTAGATCCTCCTGTTGAACATTATTGTCGTGACTGCCTCCTAGTGCAAGCACTCCTGCGATTCCTTGCATTTACACTGGCTGTGCCTGTGGAAGAGACTTCCCCTCGATATTGAGATTTTTCTTGCGACTCCTGCCTTACCGGATCATCGTAGCGTTAGGGGCAGTCACAGAATAGCGACTCTACTTTGGCGCGAGCGCGGGACGGGCTATGACAGGCAGAGAGCGCACAACATCCCGGCCGATGTCCCCGCGGAGAACATCGTTGCCATGTACGATGTCGTCCACAGGACCTGAACCTGACATCGAATCTCTGCCGATTTATGCAGCTGTGGTATAAAATACCGTGGATTTGGACAACTGGGAGGTGCATTCATATTCATTTCAGGAGGAAGGAAAAAATGAAGCGTTTCTTGACCATCTCGGTGATTCTAGCTCTTGTGTCGGTGATCTTCCTGGGCGTCCTGTCAGCCCAGGGCAAATTCGTGCTGAGGGTAAACGCGGGGGATGCAGCTTCCTACACGGACAAAGCGGGCAACGTGTGGAAGGGCGACAAGGACTACAAGAAAGGCGGAGGTTACGGGTTTGTCGGCGGCGACACGGTTGATCGTGGCTCGTCCATGAAGATCGAGGGCACCAATGACCCCAAGATCTACCAGACAGAACGGTACTCCATGGATAAATTCGTCGCCGAGGTTCCCAACGGCAAATATACCGTTCGGCTGCATTTTGCGGAAACCTACGACGGCATCGACACCGACGGTCCGCGCGTGTTTGACGTGCAGATTCAAAATCAGAACGTCTTGAAGGATCTCGACGTCTCCAAGGCCGCGGGCAAGGTGCAGAAGGCTCTTGTCAAGGAATTCAAGGGCATCAGCGTTACAAACGGAATCCTCGACATTACCTTCGTAGCCAAGCAACAGAATCCGGAAATCAACGGCATTGAGATCCTGGCTGAATAATCAGCCTATATCGGGTTTCCACGAGGTTTCAAATTGCCGGCACTGAATCATCGGCACTGGGGGAATGTCTTCCGCCAGTGCCGATGTGCGTTTTTGGGCTCGCCCAAGAATGTGAATTATTCCTGGCATGATTCCAGGGAGATCTCAAATGCGGGACTCGTCCAACCAGAAGCCTCCCAGCCCCGATGTTCCCTCACCATTCGATAACGCCGAGCTTTACGACGTTCTGTTCGCCGACCTCGACTTCGACCGGTCCTTTTATCTCGAGCTGGCACGCGCGGCTCACGGCGCGGTGCTGGAAGTGGCTTGCGGATCCGGCCGGATCCTGATCCCTTGTCTGCAAGCCGGAGTAAAGATTGAGGGGATAGACAACTCACGGCCAATGCTCACTGCCCTGCTCCGAAAAGCGGCCGGGTTGGGCCTGCAGGCCACCGTCCACCATGCGGACATGCGCGATTTCGTTCTGGCGAATCGCTACGACCTGGTCTTCATCGCCTTCAACGGTTTTGTTCACGCCCTGACCACCGCTGAGCAACTGGAAACGCTGCAACGGTGTCGCCACCATCTAAACACGGGAGGCATGCTCGTGTTCAACGTGTTCTACCCCGGCCTCGAGATTATAGCCGGGACGGAGGGAGTGCCGGTACTCGAACATGAGGCTCTCCATCCAGCAACGGGTCTGCCGGTACGGATCTACGACACTCGAACCCTGAACAGGGTCGAACAGATCCAGTATTCGAGCATCGAAATTCAGGAACTCGACGCTGAGGGCCGTGTAATGGCCTCACACCGGTCGGAAACTTCGATGAGATGGACTTTCAAGCCGGAAATGGAATTGCTGCTGAGGGCGTCCGGATTCTCGCGCTGGCAGATATGCGGCGGATTCAATCGACGGCCACTGGAGCGAGAAGACGACCTGATGGTGGTTTTCGCCTGGAAAGACCTAGAATAGTTTCTGTCGCGAAACTCCTTGGCCATGCGGAAAGCGCCCCGGAGGGGTGACAGATAACACATGGCATACAAAGGCGTTTCGCCCCTGCCGGGGCTCGATATTATGCAATATCCTATCCGGGGGCTTGCGCCCCGGGCTACTTGCTTGGGCCTCTCCGGGGCCCGACCTGACGGGCGATTCATCGAGTTTCGCGACAGAAAACTAGGATAACAACGGCTGCGGAAAAGCAACGCTTGACTCCCGATTTCCACTGCCTCTGAGTTCCTGCCATAAGCCGCGTCGGAGACTGGGTGTCTGTCCCCGCCTGCTTGCGCAAGACCCCAGGACTTCAGGACCAACAATATTAGTTCCCTATTCGGGCGATTATCCTAAAATGTCCCCCTCAGCAATTACCTGCCAGTTCGGCCGGCCAAGGAGGAAGGTCTGATGTCAAAGAACAGAATAACAAGACGTGAGTTCATGCAAACTACGACTGTTGCGGGAGCAACTTCCGCATTCATGATCGTCAAACCAGAGGCAGTGAGGGGAACCCAGGCCAACGATGCTGTCACCCTCGGCTGGGTCGGCGCAGGCGGTCGGGGCACTGCCGATGCCACCGGCCTTGTCGCCGCGGGCGCGAGGATCGTCACAGTAGCGGACGTCTTTCAGGAAAAGCTCGATGCCGCACGCAGAAGGTTCACCGTCGACGAATCGAGTTGTTTCCTGGGTTTCGATGCGTACCAAAAGGTGTTCGAATCCAAGGCGGACGCGGTTCTTCTCACTTCACCGCCTGGCTTCCGTCCCCAGGAAATCATCGGGGCCGTCGATGCCGGCAAGCACGTGTTCGCCGAAAAGCCGGTTGCCGTTGACGCGTGGGGGTGCCGCGCCGTCCTCGATGCCACCGGTAAAGCAAAGTCGAAAAAGCTCAGCGTCGTGGTAGGACTGCAGAGACGCTACAGCAAGGCCTACCACGAGGCCCAGTCTCGAATCGCTGCCGGGGCGCTCGGGACGATCGTGGCAGGCAGGGGCTTCTATCTGACGCAGGATGTCTGGCGCGGCAGGACGTGGCCACGCAGCGAGTTCGACTCAGAACTGCTGTGGATGACCAAGAACTGGTACTACTTCCGCTGGCTCTCGGGGGATCTGATCACCGAGCAGAATATCCACAACCTCGATGCCTGCAACTGGGTTCTCGGAGGGCATCCCGAACGTTGTACGGGCTTCGGGGGCCGCAAGTGGCGGACTTACATCGGGGATATTTTCGACCACTTCAATGTAACATTTGAGTATCCCGGTGGCGTTCACCTGACCTTCATGTCGGGGCAGTTCTGCACCTTCCATGACTCCTCCGAGCAGATCCTGGGCTCGGACTCCACCTTTACGAATTCCGGCAAGACGATGAAGATCGAAGGTAAGAGTCCCTGGGAGTGGTCGGGCGAGGACAACGCCAATCGCAATGAATACGAGGCGTTCATCGCGAGCGTTCGCAACGGCCAGCCGCTCGCCGATGGACAACATGCCGTGGAGGGCACATTCACGACGATTCTGGGACGGGAGGCCGCTTACCGGCGTCGCGACTTGCTGTGGAAGGAACTCTGGGACGAGAACCAAAAGTACGAGCGCATGGCCTACCCGGTCGCATAAGCAAGGATATACGAATGTAGTTTTTAGATTGACGATTGAGACGCAGGTGGAGCCTTTCAGACTCCTTGAGTCTTCGCGCCTTTGCGGTGGCTTTCCGCCCAGCCACCGCAAAGGCCGAGCCGGCGGTCGTTGAACGTCTTCTCGAGCACGCAGATCAGTCACTGATCTGCGAGTGCGACGCACCGCGCCGTGCAACAATCACTCGACGTCTTTATCCAGTGTTACAGTGGTTCGCATAGTCAGGACTTGTCAGCGGCAACGAAGTAAATGCCCGCCCGCCGCCGCTCCCCTTCGGGCTGCGGCCCGCAGGCCAGCAGGAAAGTACAAACGTTATTCATTGACAGACCCTTTGCACCGGGATGCAAGCAGGATCGGCCGTCGAGATGCCTTGATGAAAATCGTCAATCGAAAATGGTAATTCGTCAATTCCTGCCCGATCGGAGGGCGGGGTTGTGTCGCAGGAGGAATTGCGCCAACCCTTCCTCGTCCAGGATCTCACGGGCTTCCTCCCAACTCACAGCCTTCTGCCGATGCAACGCCTCGCTTATCCGAATGATGCTCAGCGCAACTTCCGCCGTTTGCCCTTCCCCAGCGGCGCGCACGTACTCCATTGCGTCAAGGAGAACCGCATTCGCCTCGTCGAAGCTTATCGGATCCATCGAACCATGCGTGGCTGCCCACTCAGGTTGCCGGATGATGTCGTTCACGTGCGACATGATCAGGTACGTGGCTCTGCCGATCAGCTTGAGGTTGCTCGGGCTGACGCTGGTCATCGTGTTTCCGACAACCCGGCCCAGGGCCGCCATGATGCCGGTGGAGTGAGCATTGAGCAGCATTTTCAAGGCGATCTGTCTTCTTACGGTCAGCGGATCATCGCCAGAGTGCAGATGGACACGGACTGCGACACGATCCGGGCCGAGCACCTGCGCGGTGCGGATCGAGTCGTCAGGCGGTAACTCGGCTCCGACAATCAATACAACAAGCCGCGCGCCACGGGCATGGACTAATTCTGCAAACTTGTGAAAAGCCGAGTCCGGCGACGCCAACTCGTCAAGCTCCTCATCCAACAGGACTGCAACTCCCAGATCCCCGGGGCCGGGACCTTTGAATTCAATATTCGGCCCCGAGAATGAAAAGTCGTAGCAGTGTTCCTGGTCGTTTCCCGCATTCATGAGGCTGCGCAGGGCCGCCTCCCTCAGGTAAGGATCAGATACCTCTGTCTTGAACGGCTCCCGGTAGAACGTCGTGTCCAAGCCGCGGAACGGCCGGCCCAGGAAGTCTTGCCATGCCTGCCGTGAATCCGCCGCCTCTGTCCAGACCTGCACCCAGCATCGACGCTCACGGTCCTGAGCCTTATCGAGCGGATAGAGGCGGAAGGTCGGAGACCTTTCGGTGTTGTCGATGAAAACCGTGATAAGAGCCTTCTTGGCAAAGTACGTGGCAAAGCGTCCGTGGCAGTACGTGCCGGTTTCGAGGCTCGTGAACTTCGCGATTGCCGGGAGCGCCGATTCAACGGCGGCTCTGACGGCGTGAAATCCGTTGAGTCGATCCTTCAGGGTAAGAGTCTGGGCGTAGCCCAATTCCGCCAGATCCGCGGAGGACAGATAAGGCCGGAGAATCCTCCCAATCGCCTCTTCCAGAACAGTTCCCAGAACGTAAGTTTCACTCGTAGTCGCCTGCATTCGAGTAGAACCGGTGATGGCCTGCGGGCCCGTCGTCAGATTGATTTTGGTAATGGCGGGATTGTCGAGAACGGAAGCGCTACGCGCGAAAGGTCGAAGGACGTCGTCGGGGTTGTTGTAGACGAAGAACAGGTGGCGCCGCGCATCTTCGCGTGCAGCATCATCCAGCTCCCCGTATTGTTCGAGGGCAGCAAGGATTGTGCCGATAACCGAGGAGGTTTCTCCGCCCTCCGTGACGCTAATCACCACATCTCCTCGCTCCACCTTGTGATCGTGAAGTTGTAGCTTCCCGATGAGCAACAGGTCTTCGAATCCCTCCAAAGAACTCACCAATGCGCGGTCCGCGCCCGTCATCTCGCCAGTCAGACATTCGTCAATGTCGGCGCGGATTGCTTTCTCGAGTCTTGGCCACCAGCGGTGCCTCTTGACCCTGGACCAGAAGGGCCGCCAGAAAGTACTTTCCATCTGCTTTGCCAGCCGTCCCGTCGCGCCACAACCGTAGATGTAGATCCGGCGTCCGTTCTGCACAGCTTCAACCACTGCCAGTACTGCCTGTTCCAGGGCACTTGGTTCAGCGGCGAGTTCCTTGATCTTTGTGGAAATATCCTCATCCACGGAGACCAGCATCCGCAGTCCGGCTTCCATATTCGACTGTATGGTGAAACTCAGATTCCAGGTCTTGGGGTGCCGCTGCTCAGTGAGCAGGTTAAAAAGATGAAATTGTTTCTTGTTGTCCACATAATCGACGGACTGGAGAGAAGGTTCCAGCTGAAGCAGCTTTAAGATTTCCGACATGATGCTCCCGTGACCGCAGATTCAAACCAGATCTTCCCAGTCCGCAACTCGCAATCCGCAGTCCACAATTGGCTTATACTAATTCAGAACCGAGGTGAGAGTCCGCATGTTACCACTACTCGTCCTGCTCGCAATCCCAATTCAGGATGCTTTTCTGGATCAAGAGCTTATTCTGACACGGGCCACTGCATCGCATTTTGCCGCCCTGGCCTTGCGCTGCATCCGCAGGGAATATCCCAACAAGCCGGATCATGTGATGAACAGCTCATCAGATGTTCGCAGCCCAAAAATCCAGCATCCCGCGTTCTACGGTTGTCTCGACTGGCATTCGTCCGTCCATGGGCACTGGATGCTTGTTCGCGTGCTGCGCCTGTTCCCCGACCTTCCTGAAGCGGGCGAGATACGCGCGGCGCTGAACGAAAATCTCTCGGCGGCGAATATCCAATCCGAAACAGCCTATCTGCGCCAGGAAAACCGCCAGTCATTCGAGCGGACGTACGGCTGGGCGTGGCTATTGAAACTGTCGGAGGAACTGTACCGGTGGAAGGACCGCGATGCCCAGCAATGGTACGGGAATCTTCAGCCGCTGGCCGATGCCCTGGTCGCCAGATACATGGATTTTCTACCCAAGCAGAACTATCCGATTCGCACGGGTGTTCACCCCAACACTGCCTTCGGACTTGCATTTGCCTTGGACTACGCGCGGACGCTGGGCAACGAGAAGCTGGAGAGCCTGATAACCCAAAGGAGCCGGACTTACTACTCAGGGGACTCGGACTATCCCGCAGCCTGGGAGCCGGGCGGTGAAGATTTCTTTTCGCCCAGCCTGATGGAAGCGGATCTGATGCGCCGCGTCATGAAATCGCCCGACTTTACGAACTGGCTCCACAAGTTCCTTCCTGGCCTTGGGAGAGGCCAACCTGTGTCCCTGCTGGAGCCGGCGCTGGTCACCGACCGCAGCGATCCGAAGCTGGTTCATCTGGATGGCCTCAATCTCAGCCGGGCATGGTGCATGCGCAGCATTGCCGCAGCTCTCCCAACGAAGGACCCAGTGCGACACGTCCTGGCCGAATCGGCGAATCGCCATGCTCGTGCCGCCCTGGAACATGTGGCAAGTGGCGACTACATGGGCGAGCACTGGCTTGC
Source organism: Acidobacteriota bacterium (assembly GCA_035631775.1). GTDB lineage: Bacteria > Acidobacteriota > UBA6911 > UBA6911 > UBA6911 > DASQID01. The sequence continues at coordinate 1,993 of DASQID010000853.1, read as the reverse complement.
TACATTCGCCGTGTATCTGCTGAGCAACGAACGAGACAAGTAAATCTGTCGCGAGTAGACACGAGAAGGGGGGGGCCGGCTGCATCCTCGAGCCATCTTGTCAATCAAGCGAAACAGAGCCATAATCGCATCCTCTTAGCGCTACAGGCAACTGGGCCGGAGGTTGTTTCTATGCCGACATACGAATATGTTTGCAGGAAGTGCAAGAGCAAGTTCTCACTGATCATGAGCATGAGCGAACATGACCGTAAGAAAGCACGCTGTCCCAAATGCAAGAGCACTCAGGTCGAACAGTCGCTGCTCTCCTTTTTCGCAGTCACCTCAAAAAAGAGCTGATGGAAGCCTCCGCCCGTGCAGGTTGGAGGTCAGGCATGGCTTAGGGCGATGATTTCCCCGCCAAGATTCCGAGTAGAGTACGAACAGGAGTATTCAGAGGGCTCGCCTTGGGACATGTTCCAAGTTAGCCGCGGCACGCAGACCGCGGAGGTGAGCCGTGCTTGGCGCGAAGATTCGGCTAGAGTCGTTGGACGCTGAATCCTCCATCGACCATTATCACCTGACCTGTCGAGTAGGCCAGGTCTCCGTGAGCGAGCAATGCCACAGCCTTCGCCACATCCTCGGGCATCCCCCAGCGTGCCTGCAGCAATATCCCCTCCGCAATCAGCTTATCGTATTTCGCCCGGACGCCTGCGGTCATGTCCGTCTTGATTATCCCGGGACGCACCTCATATACGGGAATGCCGAACTCGGCTAAGCGGATTGCCCAGAGCGATGTGGACATCGACACACCGGCCTTGGAGATGCAGTACTCCCCGCGGTTGATGGAGGCCACACTTGCGGATATGGATGATATGTTGATGATGCACCCCGTATATTCACCCGAGGCCTTTCGCTGCTCGATCATCCAGTTTGCCACGGCCTGGGTAAGAAAGTAGGGACCCTGCAGGTTGACCCTCAACACCCACTCGAAGCTCTCCTCTGTGGCTTCCAGGAGGTCCTTCCGCTCTCTCGGGGCCACTCCGGCGTTGTTTACGAGAAGGTGAAGTCTCCCGTATCGTTCCTGAACCTGCCGGACGAGCTGTTTCCGATCCTCGGGGGCGCCGATGTCGGTCCGGCAGTAGAGCACCTCGGCACCCTGCCCGCGCAGCGAGCTCAATGTATCGCCGACGGTCGCCTCTTCCTGGATATCACCGATCGCCAGATCATATCCTTCGCAAGCAAGGCGTCGAGCAATGCCAAGGCCGATTCCACGGGCGGCCCCCGTGACCAACGCCACCATTCTCATACAACCTCCAAATGCCAATTCTGCAAAGCCCGTCGATGCACAATCCGCCATTTCAAGGGCGCACGAAGCAGGTAAGATAGGGGTCCCGGCGGGCGACCCTCTGAACATAGAGAGCGGCTTCGCGCGCATGGTAGTCACCCCACATGCTCGACTCTCCGCACGGAATCTTCCGCCCGGGAGGAATGTAGTCCCACCCGTTGGGCCGGTGATAAACGGAATGGAGAATGAGTCCCTGATGATTTTCGGAGAGGCTGATATATGGTTCACTGAGCAAGGTATTCAAAACGGTTAAACCTGCCTGCCAATACTTGCGCCCTTGGGCCTCGCGCCCCCGGCTCTGGAGGTAGTGACCCAATCGAAGCAATCCCTGGCAGGCAATCGCCGCGGCGGAACTGTCGATCGGTTCGCGGTCATTAAAGGGATCCGCCGGTCTTTCCAGGTCGGCCTTATCGGGAAGAAGCTGAGGGGCACCCGTGTCCCAGTATGGAATGCCGTCGGTCGCCGAATGAGCAAGATAGAAATCAGAAGTCGCTTCGGCCACCTTCAGCATTAAGGCAAGGATCGCATCCTTTCCGCCATGCCCCGTCAGCTCCACGCTGTCCAGCATCTCGATGAACTCCAGGAGTTCGGAAAATCCGCACATGGCCCATGCCAGCCCCCGTGTCCAGGTAGTAAAAGGAGAGTAACCCTGTTGAGAGCTCGGGCATC
>DASQID010000852.1:0-11695 GCA_035631775.1 Acidobacteriota bacterium | reverse complement strand
ATGACCCCCCGCACACGACTACATTCTGTGCCAAAATGTGATCTTGTTTTTGCGCGAGCCCATAGTCTGCCTCGCTGAGCCGTCCGCACAGGTGCCTAGCCCTTAACCGAATGCGCTCAGCCCCGTGATCTCCTGACCGAGTATCAAAGCGTGGATGTCGTGTGTGCCCTCGTACGTCTTCACCGACTCAAGATTGCACATATGCCGGATCACGGGGAATTCGAGGCTAATGCCGTTTGCCCCTAGTATGTCCCTCGCCAGTCGGGCGATGTCGAGGGCGATGGCGACGTTGTTGCGCTTGGCTAGAGAGGTTTGTGTGAAGTGGAGTTTCCCGGCGTCTTTCAGACGGCCCAGCTGAAGAGCAAGAAGCTGTCCCTTGGTAATTTCCGTCACCATGTAGACGAGTTTCTCCTGCACGAGCTGAAAGCTGCCTATCGGCCGGTCAAACTGTGTTCTGGACTTGGAGTACTCGAGAGCCGTGTGATAGCAGGACATGGCTGCGCCCAGGCTACCCCATGCGATGCCGTAACGTGCCTGGTTCAGACACATCAATGGAGACTTAAGCCCGTCAGCCCCCGGGAGCCGGTTTTCCTCGGGGACTGCACAGTCCTCAAAAATCAGCTGTGATGTGATGGAGGCGCGGAGAGACATTTTGTGCCGGATCTCGGGAGCGGTGAAACCTCTGGTGCCTTTTTCGACAAGGAATCCGGATACCTGATCTTCCGCCTTGGCCCACACGACAGCGACATCGGCAATTGTCCCGTTGGTGATCCATGATTTGGCGCCGTTCAGGACCCAACAGTCTCCTTTCCTCTCGGCGCGGGTGATCATGCCGCCCGGGTCTGAGCCGTGATCCGGCTCGGTCAAGCCGAAACATCCTATTTTGTCGCCTTTCGCCAGTTTGGGGAGCCAATACCGTTTTTGTTCTTCGGAGCCGAAAGCAAAAATCGGATACATCACAAGCGCGCCCTGAACCGACGCGAAACTGCGCAGTCCGCTGTCTCCACGCTCCAATTCCTGCATGACGAGGCCGTAGGCCACATTGTTCATTCCAGCGCAGCCATATTCCTCCGGAAGATTGGCGCCGTAAATGCCCAATTCCGCCATCTCGGGGATCAGGTGCATCGGGTAGGTGGCGTCCTCGAAGTGTTTATCGATGATCGGCACCACTTTTTCGCTCACGAAATTGCGCACGGTATCGCGCACCAACTTCTCCTCTTCGGAGAGGAGATCGTCCACTCGATAGAAATCCACACCTCGAAATTGGCTCATGCCGCTCACCCTGCCTTGTGAAAATGCCTGCGGAAAGAAATTGTCTCAAAAACAGGAACAAAGTACAGGCGGGAGTTGGTACTATCCGGCATTCAGGAGGGAATGTCATGAGAGTTGGAGGTGTCATCAACGGGCGCATCGCCGCCGCAGCCATGCTGGGGGGCTGGCTGTCGCTGGCAGGCGTCGACGCTGTTGCGCAGACTGAAATCGGATTGGCCCGGAGCGTGCCGGAGGCCGTCGGCCTTTCATCGCCACGCCTTGCCCTCATAGACGAAGCCGTGGCCGCTTCTATTCAGGCAAATGAGACTCCCGGGGCGGTGGTTCTGGTCGCGCGACACGGAAGCATTGGATATTTGAAGGCCTTTGGCAGCAGAGAGGTGCAGCCCGGCACGGAAGCGATGACCACCGACACGATTTTCGACATGGCCTCGCTCACGAAGGTGCTGGCTACGACTCCTTCGATCATGATCCTGGTCGAGAACGGCTCAATTCGGCTCGGGGACAAGGTCAAGAGGTATCTTCCGAAATTCACAGGCGGAGGCAAGGATAACATTACCGTCCATCAGCTTCTCACGCACTATTCGGGGCTCCCACCCGACTTCGATCTGTCGAAGCATTGGATGGGTTATGAAGCCGCGCTGGAGGAATTGTGGAAGATGGAGACGCAGTCGGAGCCTGGGAAGGAGTTTGCCTACAGCGATCTGAATTTCATCGCGTTGGGTGAGATCGTGCACGCGGTCTCCGGCAAGACACTCGATGTTTTCGCAAATGAGCGCGTATTCCAGCCGCTGGGAATGAGCGAGACCACATTCAACCCACCGGAGGAATGGCACCTGCGCATCGCTCCTACGGAGTCGCGCAGGCACACGCTGGAATATCTCAAAGGGAAGTGGACTGCCGATATCTCGGATGAAATCCTGCGTGGCGAGGTGCATGATCCTACCGCATGGCAGATGGGAGGTGTTGCGGGTCACGCGGGCCTCTTCTCGAGCGCGAGGGATGTTGCGATCTATGCTCGAATGCTGATGAACCGCGGCAGATATCACAGCCGCCGCATATTGTCTCCAGCCGGTGTCCAAGCCATGACGAGGCCGGAATCGCCGCGCGATTCCTCGCAGGTGCGAGGGTTCGGCTGGGACATCGACTCCAGCTATTCATCACCCCGCGGGGATCTGTTCAGTGAAGGTTACGGACATACCGGGTTTACCGGCACGTCACTTTGGCTCTTGCCGCACGCGGATACCTTCATCGTTCTCCTGACCAATCGCGTACACCCGGATGGAAAGGGAGACGTGACGCATCTGCGTGGCGTTATTGCCAACATCGTGGCAACCGCTATTTCCGACACCCGCAGAAACTAAACCACTCTCACCTGGAAAACGAAGGTTTTGAGCTGTGTCGCCTGAAGGCGGCTGGTGATGGGAATACTGGTCTCGCCCTTTCAGGGCTCTTTTGGTATTCACTACGTATTCCCAGGGCTCGCGCCCTGGGCTTTCCTGGCCCGTCCCTGCGGGACTTGGATTCCTGAGCCCTGCGGGACTTGGATTCCCGAGCCCTGCCGGGCTTGGATTCCTGAGCCGCGGAGCGGCGAGACAGATGAGCCCAGGGCGCAAGCCCTGGGTGTGCGAATGATTGAGGGAAGCCCTGTAAGGGCGAGACATTCTTTCTCGTCGACCGCGCGTCGACTTCGCCACCCTATGCCTCGCCTGAAGGCAAGGGAGTTTCAACCAGTTCCCGTCGCAAGACAACTTGATGCGTGGATCGAAGCGGTCGCGCGGCAGGGATTATTAAACCACGGGTATCCAGCCTCGGTTCAGAGATCTCTGTAATATCCGCATCCTGGTGGTTTATATTACAGCGGTTGGAGAAAGTCTTCCCCTGATGGCCAGCTGCCATCAGCCACTCATTTCGGGGCTGTGCCGTCGGGAAGCGTCCAATCCGACATCCCGGACCGGCAGCGCACAGGAAAAGAAAATGACTAAGACCAAGGCGCGAGTTCTGATTGTGGACGATGAGATCTACATTCAAGAAATCCTCAAGGCCACGCTGGAGGACGCGGGATTCGAGACCGTGGCCGTCGGCAGTGTGGAGGCTGCACTCGCGGAACTTTCCAAAGAGCGTTTTGATATCGCCTTCACCGATATTCGCATGCCCGGCAGACAGGGAACGGACTTGCTCCAAGAGATCCGCTCCTCCTACTCGCGGGTTGTCGTTATCATGATCACGGCGCTGGACAGCGCGGACACCGCCGTGGAAACGATTCGCATGGGGGCTTACGACTACATCGTGAAGCCGTTCAATCTTGACCAGGTCCTGGTCGCAGCGGACCGGGCGTTGGACAAGAGGCGTCTAGAGGACACCCGATTGGAGTATCAGAAGTATCTCGAGCAAGCCGCGGAAGAACGTGCCGCCGAGACCCGCCGGTTGTTCTATTCGATGACCCAGGTTCTGATTCGCCTTCTTGAGATCAAACTTCCTTTCAACGTGGGGCACGCGGCACGAGTGGCCGAGATGTCGCGGTATGTCGCCCGCGAACTCAGAATGACGGAAGACGGGGTGCGCAAGGTATACCTCGCCGCACTTCTCCATGACATTGGTTTGATGGCGGTCGAAGATGTGGTGCTCCGCAAGCATGGTGCTCTGTCGCCCGAGGAACACCGCCAGATCAAGGAGCGCAGTCTGGTGGCTGAAGACGTGCTCAGACCCATCCTGGACGATGAGGAAGTGCTGAAGTATATCCGTCACTACCGGGAGAGGGTCGATGGCACCGGCTATCCGGACGGGCTCAAGGGATCCGTGATTCCCCTCGGCGCACGCATCATTTCGGTCGTAGAGGCGTTCGACGCAATGACGCAGGGACGTCCTTATCGGAGCCCGCTCCGGCCCGAGTCGGCAATTGCAGAATTGGGGCGATGCGCCGACACCCAATTTGATCCACAGGTGGTCAGCGTGTTCACCGAACTCTACGAACAGGTGTTTCGCAACTTCGACAAGACCATGATGGGCCGGCCGTGAAATCACACCGGACGCTCCGCGCCGATGCCGCCCGCATCTGGAGCGCTGCACTTCGAGCTTCAGATGCGAGCGCTGCCGTGAGCAGTTGCATAAGGCGAAGAGGACGCCTTCTGCGGGTCTGCACCAGGACTTTCCATCTCGGCGAAATACGGGCGCTCTGGGTCATCGGAGCGGGAAAGGCCGCCGCCCCGATGGCCTCGGCACTGGAAAGAATATTGGGAACCTACCTCTCGGGCGGAATCGTGGTCACGAAGTACGGCCACGGCCTTCCTCTGAAAAAAATCGAGCTGGTTGAAGCGGGCCATCCTTTACCGGACGCGATGGGTGTTGCCGGCGGCAGACGAATGGTTTCGCTCATCGAGTCGCGAGTGCAGCCCGGCGATCTTGTATTCTGCCCGTTCTCCGGGGGAGGATCCGCCCTGCTGGTTTCACCCGCGGAGGGCATTTCTCTCGAGGACAAGCTCGCCTGCACAAGACTTCTGCTGAACTCGGGGGCTTCGATTCACGAATTTAATACGATCCGGAAACATCTTTCCAATCTCAAGGGCGGCGGCCTGGCGCGGCTGTTGTCCAAGGCAACCGCCGTCTCTCTGATCATTTCAGATGTCGTCGGGGATCCCCTCGATACGATTGCATCCGGGCCTCTGGTCCCGGACACCTCGACATACGCCGACTGCCTGGATATCATCCAAGGGTTGAAGATCGCAAACGAAGTTCCTCCCTCAATATTGCAGCGCTTTGAGGCCGGGGCGGCGGGCCGCATTCCCGATACTCCGAAACAGGGTGATGCCATGTTTCGGAATACCTCGAACTTCATCGTTGCCGGTAACGCCCGGGCCTGTAGCGCAGCGGTCCTGGAGGCAAGGCGCCTGGGCTATCGGAGCATGGTGGTCACATCGCGGCTTGAAGGCGACACCTCCGAAGCCGCTCATTTTCATATGAGCATCGCCGAGGAGATCGTCTATAGTGGCCGACCCTTGCGGCGGCCGGCCTGCGTCATCAGCGGCGGCGAAACAACCGTCAAGGTGACGGGCAGTGGCAAGGGAGGACGAAATCAGGAGTTCGTGGCGCACTGCGCCAGAAGACTGGCACACCTTGCGGCTCCGTGTGTGGCCGCCAGCGTGGGGACCGACGGAACCGATGGCCCCACCGACGCCGCGGGAGCCATGGCAGACAATACCACTGTGGCCCGGTCCCTCAAATTTGGAGCACGGTTCCTGCAGGAGTCTCTCGAAAACAACGATTCCTACAATTTTTTCAAACGTCTCGGCGATCTGATCATTACCGGCCCGACCCGCACCAATGTCATGGATCTGCGCCTCATCCTGATCGGCTGAGTGACAACAGGATTTCCAATAATTACACGAATTTCCGGAAATAAACACGCCTGCTCTTTCGTACTACAAAACTTCAAATCCTTGCCACAACGACACGGATACAACAGCTGTCTTTGCGTCTTGGCGTCTTTGCGGCGGCTTTTAAAAAGCCACCGCTAAGGCGCGAAGGAACGCCGGCATCCCTTGGTTGCGGCTCGGCAGCGCCGTGCAATTCGTGATATCAGCGGCAGAGTTGATTGGAATCGAACCTATGCCTTGCCTTCTAGCTGTCCGCTGAAACGGTGCCGATAGAAATTGAGGAACGAGAGGAATATCGCAACGACAAGCGGCCCCAGCAAGACTCCCAGAAATCCGAACGCCTCCAATCCACCAAGGACGCTGAGGAACACGAGGAGAGGGTGCATGTCGGTGCGTCCGCGGATTATGGCAGGTTTGAGTACATTGTCGATCGAACTGACGACAAGGCCTCCGATCGCAAGCAGCAGAAACCCGCGCGCGTTGTGGCCTGAAAGCAGGAGATAGCTGGACACCGGCACCCAAACGAGAAAGGCGCCGACGACCGGAACCAGCGAAACGAACGAAATCAATGCTCCCCAAAACAGGGGCGAATCGATTCCAAGGGCCCAGAACAGGAGTGCTCCGGCCGTGCCTTGCACCAGGGCAGTGAGGAGGGAACCGAAGAACGTCGCATAACTGACGTCCTCGAATTTCCTGATGATCTCCGATTCATAGGCCATGGGAAGGGGACTCAGAGAACGCACGAACTCCACGATGGATGGACCATCCTTGAAGAGAAAGAACATGGTGATAAACACCATCAGAAAGCCATAGAGTAGCCGTCCCACCCCGCCCAAGAGTGATGGCGCGATCTCGACTATAAACCTGCTCACCGCGCTGATGGTCTGACGGCCGAGACCCTGCAGGTCGATCGACTCCGCCTTGAACCAAGAACGGCCGAAACTCAGAACCCACTGCACCCAGGGCCGGTCTTGGATGGCCCGCAACTTGGCCGCAGCCTCTCCGGATGAGTCCGCAATGTTAGACTGAATTGTGTGATAGAGGGCGACGGACTGCTGGCTGATCAGAATCCCGAGCATGGTGACCGGCAGAACGATCAGGATCAAGATCACTAAACAAGCGATGAATGCGGCGGCAGTGCGACGTCCGCGGGTCCACTTCAGAATCTTTCCAAAGAGCGGATGAAAAACCACGGTAAGGACCGTAGCCCACACGAGGATGAAGAAAAACGAACGAAAGACCAGATAGAGGAGATAGCCGGTGAGAAGGAAGCAAGCGGCGAAAAATCCGGTGGCGAAGCGCGACCAGCCGTTGACGTTCGGGCCCTCATTCATCGCCTGATTCCTCGCGCCTGTCCCCGGCGGGCGGGCATCCGAGGAGATGCAGGAAAAGCAAGCTGTTTATCCTTCGATCGGCAGACTGTCTCCAGGGGACACAAAGGACATAATGGCTTGCGCGCCTTGCAGACCTTGCGCCCGTGATGGATCATCTGATGGGAGAAGGCGATCCATCTGTCGCGGGGAATCAAGTGCATCAGGTCGCGCTCGATCTTTTTCGGATCCGCCTCCTGCGTGAGTTCCAGCCGCCGGGCGACCCTGCGCACATGAGTATCGACTACAATCCCTTCAGCTTTGCCATAGGCTATGCCGAGCACCACGTTCGCGGTTTTTCGCGCCACACCGGGAAGCTCGAGGAGTTCCTCCATCGTATCCGGTACGCGGCCGCCGAATTTTTCCACTATGAGACGGCAGGCGCCCTGAAGGCTATTGGCTTTGTTTCGGAAAAAGCCCGTTGGCCGGATATCATTCTCGAGCGCTTCCCGTCTGGCGTTCACATATTCCTCGGCCGACCGGTACTTGCGGAATAAGTCCCGAGTGACGATATTGACCCTTTCATCCGTGCATTGGGCTGAGAGGATGGTGGCGACAAGAAGTTCCAGTGGATTGGTGAAATCGAGCGCAACCCGAGCGGATGGATAATCCTTGTCCAAACCGCGGAGGATCTGCTCGACGCGTCGGCTCTGCTCCTCCGCATTGTATTTTGCTTTTCTGGCCATGATTGTGCCGCATTATAACTCAAACTATAGTGTTAAGGCGCTGCATCGCTTTCGCGCCAAAATGACTTTTCAAGCCCGGCCTGCAGCCGCAAAGTGTCCCTTGGATTTGACTTTTTTTTTAACACGTGATAAATAACGTAATCACAAAGGTTTACTAGAAACAGGAGATCCTATGAGCGAAGAAACGGGAACCGCAGAAAAGGCGCTATTTTTCGTACTCGGCGCATTTATCGGCGCAGCTACGGCCCTGTTGCTGGCCCCCCGCAGCGGAGAAGAGACCCGCAAAATGATCGCTTCCAAAGCACGTGAGGGTGCGGAGTACATGACGAATCGGACGCGCAATGTTGCGGACAAGGCCTCGGCCTACATAGACAAGGGCAAGGAAGTCCTGCAACAGCAGCGCGACCAGCTCTCCGCGGCGATCGAAGCCGGCAAACAAGCCTACCGCGAAGAAAAGGACAAGGCGAAAGTCTAAATGTCAGCATACGACACACGCCTTCTCGAGATCTTTACAGGAGTCGTGGCGGTCTCGCTCCTCGTACAGAGCCTGGCTTTTTTCGGCATTTACAGGTCCGTCCGCAATCTGGCCTCCCGCATCGAGGCCGTCAGCGGCAGCCTGGTCAAAAATGTCGATGCACTCTCCGAGAAGGTGAACCAGCTGCTGGCCACAATCACGGGCATGGCCGCTGGGGTGCGTTCCCTCCAGGAAAACCTCACCTCCACGAGTGCGATCGTGCACAAGAGAGTGGCCGAGCTGGACTCATTCGTGGCGGAAGTCACGGACACTGCCCGCCTTCAGGTGCTGAGGATTCAAGACGTCGTCGACACAGCATCTCGCCGTGTGGAAGCGACCCTGGACGTTCTGCAGGACGGCGTCCTTGCTCCTATCACGGAGGTGAATGCGATTATCCGGGGCGTCAAGGTCGCCTTGGATATACTGCTGCGCAAGCGAAAGACCCCCTCCAGTTCAACAACCCACCAGGACGAAGAAATGTTCATCTAGCCGAGGCGCGCAGGACCGCCCCGTCCTGCGCCCTTCGGCCGCCTTGCTCTCAGGAAAGATACGATTCCAGCACAGGGGTGCTGTCGGGGAGGTCTGATCGGCTCTTGCGCATCAGGCCGGCCCGGATGGCGGGCGCAACATCCGGCTGGAAGCAAGACGCGTGCGGACCTGCTCATGGTTACAGCTGTCATTCTCGGATGTCTACTCCTGCCATTCCTGCTCGTAGGCGGGACCCTGGCCCTTTTCTGGAGGCGGCGGCGTCGATCGATTCTTCGCTGGTCGCTGATTTCCTACCTCGTCCTGGTGTTCCTCGTAATATTCGTGATCGGGCCTCCGCTGCTTGCGTGGAGCCTGATTCATGCCGGAACCAGGCCTCCGGATAGGCAGTTGAGAGACAGCCCTGCTGACTACCAGGTTCAATTCGAGGATGTGGTGTTTGACGCGCAGGACAATGTCAGGCTCAGCGGTTGGTTCATTCCCCCGACTGGCAAGAGCGCAGTGATCATCTGCGCTCACGGATTATTTCGAAATCGCATCGAGGTTCTGCCGCGAATCATGGCGCTGGCAAAAGCAGGCTACGGCGCTCTGCTATACGACTCACGCTCGCATGGCACAAGCGACAAAGCCATGGTATCGCTGGGCTACTATGAGAAAAACGACATCCTGGGGGCCATGCAATACATCGAACGGCGATACGAAGACGCTGCGGAGCAACCGAAAATCGTACTGATGGGAGTGTCCATGGGAGCGGTCGCAGTGCTAGAGGCGGCCGCCGAAACCCGTGGCTATGCGGCACTCATACTGGACAGCCCATTTTCCAGTCTTAGAGACACGGTGATCGACCACTCCTGGCTGTTTCTGAAAATGCCGCGTTACCTGTTCCCTCCTATTTTTCTCTTCTGGTTTCAGCATTTTGCCAAGTTCGATCCGAGCAGGGTGGATTCCCACAAGGCTTTGCAACGAATACAACCGGTGCCGATCTTGTTCATTGCGAGCAAGGGAGACTTCCGAATACGTCCAGGCGTGGCACAGTCCCTCTACGCAGAAGCCCAAGCACCAGTGAAGAAATTGGAGGTTTTCGGCCCGGAGGTCACTCATGGCGCAGCCGCCCGGCTTCATCCCCGAGCCTATTCCAGTCTGATCCTTGGCTTCCTGGAGAAGGCGCTTGCAGGCGGCGAAAGTGGTGCGCCGGATGCGGTCAAATCAACCAGCGCAGCAGGAGGCTACCCCAGGTGAATCCAGCCCCGAACGTGGCCATTAGCACGAGGTCGCCCGCCCGTACTCTTTTCGACTCGTAGGCTTCCGCAAGCCCGATTGGAATCGTAGCCGCGGTTGTGTTCGCGAAGCGATCTATGTTCAGGACGACCTTGCTGTCATCCAGGCCCATTCTTTCGACGGCGGCCTCGATGATTCGTCGGTTGGCCTGATGGGGAACATACAGATCGACGTCCGATACCGAGATGTTGTTGCGCTCGAGTATTTCCGCCGATATGTCCGACATGCCCTGCACCGCGGCTTTGAAGACGCCGCGGCCGTCCTGGTGCACGTAATGCATCCCCCGTTTCACGGTCTCATGCGTGGCCGGATGTAGGCTTCCGCCACCCGGCATGTAAAGGAACTTTGCACCCGAGCCGTCGCAGCGCAGGAGAAAATCGATGATTCCCTCCTCTCCGCTCTCAGCCGGTTCGACCAGCACGGCTCCGGCCGCGTCGCCGAAAAGGACATAGGTGTTCCTATCCTTGGGATTCAGAATGGAGGTCATCACATCGGCGCCAACCACCAATACCTTCTTGTAGGCTCTTGTGTGGACAAATGTGGAGGCTGTGGCCAGTGCAAAAACGAATCCTGCGCAAGCACCAGAGAGGTCGAATCCCCATGCGCCGACCGCCCCCACTTTCTCCTGCAGCAGACAGGCCGTGGAAGGGAATAGCATGTCCGGCGTTACGGTTGCTATTATGATGCAGGCGATCTCCTTTGCCGGAATACCTCTCTGAGCGAGCAGCTTGCGCGTCGCGGTTGCGGCCAGATCGGACACCGCCTCGCCCTTTGCCACGATGTGGCGTTCAAGGATGCCTGTCCTGGTACGAATCCATTCGTCGGAAGTGTCGAGGATTTTTTCAAGGTCCTTATTGGTGACGATCTTCTCTGGCGCATGATAGGCGACGGCAGTGATCTTGGCGTTGTACAAAAAAGCCTCCGATGAGCGGGGGATCTCCCGAGTCCGAGTCTTGCGAGTAAATTACTAAAGATATACCACGGCGGAGAGTAGTCAAGTAACGCGACCGCGGCGGGCAGGGGAGCCAGTGACAGAATGTGAAGTTATTCTTGCGCCAGCCCTAAGGAGCGGTGATAAGGGAGTCGATGCTTTGAAGGACCGTCCACCCCTTCCTCTCCAGTTCGGCTGCCTCGTTCAGGCAGTCTCCGGCAAAGGACTTGTCCTTCAGCGAACCCGCGTTGATCAGCACATTGTATTGGGCCCCCTTCAGCGCGGCAAAGGCAAGCTGGGCACCCGTTGCAGTGTCGCTGCGTGCATTCGGGTTCCCGATGCTGGCGAGAATCTGCAGATGATCGAGTACCTCCGCGGCGGCGCGTGCCGTCGTGAGCGGAATTTCGGTTGCGTGGCGTGTGGCAAGCTCCACGGCATCCGCCCGTGCGGCCTTTTCCGCATCGGTCCCCTTGGGCAGCTTCATCGCGTCGACCACTTCCTGGTACGCCGCTGAATCCGCCTGGATCAATTCCCGGAGGTGGCCCCGAGCTAGAGCCAGCTTCGCGTGCGACTCCCGAACCTGACCGTCCACGGCTTCGTATTTCTTCCTTCCTTCGGTGAGGCCCGCCACCATTTCTCCGAGAGCGGCTCCCAGGGAACCGGCGAGTGCCGCAACGCTGCCGCCGCCGGGGACCGCATCGGGAGCCGCCACTTTTTCGACAAAGTCGCTCATGGCCGGCTCTCGGGTCAGCGCGCCCTCCAGGCGGTTCTCGAGTATCTGATTCTGG
>DASQID010000851.1:0-4300 GCA_035631775.1 Acidobacteriota bacterium | reverse complement strand
ATAGTTCAGCACAGATCTCTGTGGGAGTGAATCTGCCATGCATTCGTTCCGTCTCCTTACGATAGTCGCGCTGTCTGTGGTGGTACTGGCCCCGGCCCGGACTGGTGTTGCCCAACAACGCCCAGGCATACGTGCGCAAGTTATCGCACCTGAAGGTTGCTCCATCTCCGGTCCGGTGGATACGGAGGACATGTATTACTTCATCAGCACCCAGATTCAGGCACTGTCCTTTGCGCGAGCAGGAGAACGCGCCGGCTTTCGCACGTCGGCAGCCGGAGGCGATACCCCACTTAGACAGGTGCCCAATTTCGCCGGCCTCAAGGAGGAGCGAATAGACAACACCTGCGCCGGCTTTCTTCTGTCCCCGTATGCAAGCAGTAAGATCGAAGGCGTAGCCACGGTGGCCAAGTATCTGGTATTTGCGTATGACGAGCTTGCGAAGATGTCCGACGAGATGCTGGGGATAACTCTGCGCGGGGCATATGCCGGGCCATCCACACGGGTGGTCGAGCTCTCCAATTGGAACCGCAGGAGGCAGGAGATTTTAAGCAACATGACCGACGCTGTGAACTTATCGCTATCGTTGCTCATCCGCACCGATGCGGAGGGGAAACCAAGCGACTTGATTCTGTCCCGGGAAGAGAGGCACTCCCTGTTGAGTTATTTGAATTCGGAATTCCCTGTGGGTGGAAACCCAGGCGCAATTGGGTATTCTGGCGATTTCGTGAAGCAAGCTGCTATGATCAGGTCGTTTCTGAGCGGTGGGTACAAATTCGGCAACTAGCGGCCCGTGCAAGAGCAAGCCCGAGACACGACGGTGAAGGCTCCACACGGGCCTGACCAGACGTGAGTTTCTGAGAACCCAAGAGCGTTTCGACTTGGCAGGCGATTTTGCGACTTTCAAGCCCGAGATCCATCGCGGCCGCACGTTTAGTTTTGAGGCTTCTGCGCGGGTGCGCGGGACCCCTTGGCTTTCTTCTTGGCCAGCTCTTGCCGTGAGACCCGCGCGTCCATCCTCTGGTAGCCTTTCGGGATTTCGAACAGCATAACCGGTTGCGGGCCCTCCTGGATGTTCCGTAATTCGGAGGCGCCTGCCTCTCCTTCCCATTTTATGACGAACCTCAACTTGCGGTCGACCCAGGCCGAACCGGTGTCGCCGTTCTGAGCGGTACCCTTGTATTTGACCGTCACGCGTCCGTTAATCGTCTCGTCGCCAACCTTCGTGCAGGTTCCCGGCTTGTTTACGAGTTTCTCCCAGGCGGCGCAAGCGTCCTCGGGGTTTGCCGCCTGGAAAAAGGGCATCGTGGGTGAGATCCGTCCTGGCTGCAGCATGCTATACGTCTTGTCTTCAGGAAGCATCATGTAACCAGTCTGTTGCTTCAGGTCCGCGACGATGACGCTGAGGTGCTGCCCACTTCCGGCTTCAAACCGCATTCTGTCGCCGCTCACGAACACTTTGGAGGGGGCAGCTCCCTCGGGTTTCAGGCGCACCAGATCTGCCGAGAACTGCTGGGCCAGGGCAGGCAAAGTGCCAAAGGCTAGCAAAAATAGACCCATCAGTCGGGAAGCGATTTTATGTGGCACAGGACCTCCTCGAGTGTCATGGATGCAAAGTTCTCGCGTTGAGGTTAGGCTGAACGACATGCAGGAATGACGATGCGAGCAAAGATATGGCATGACGCTATTCTTGGCTGACGGCCTCGACTAATTCAAGGATTTTTAAAGTTGAGAAGCAGTCGCGAAGCTCATGATTCTTCAAAAAGCCCTCCCCCAAGAATCCAGTGTGGGCTGGCTTCAGCTGGCCCACATCGCGTGATCGTCACGGAGCGGCATAGCCCCGCGCAACCAAATTGGGTCCCGCGTTCCTTCGCGTCTTCGCGCCTTTGCGGTGGCTCTTTAAAAAGCCACCGCAAAGACGCTAAGGCACAAAGACAGGCTGCCGTATCCTTGCTGAAATGGCAAGGATTTGAACGTTAGTAGTACCTCGTTGCCTTACTCTTATCACCTAACAGGCAAATCGAATTACGCCAGCGAGTCGGCCGCGTCGTTGTTATCCTGTCGTGGGCAGCTCCTGCCCGACCCCACTTGTACAACGAGTTTCCAGAGAAATGGGTGAGCGTCCCCTATTTCCCTATTTCCGAGCACACCGCCTCCGTCAATCACTTCTTAGTAGGAGCGTATCCAGGCTGAAAGTCCGACCCACTATTTGGATGGTGGTGTGTTCGCGGCGGAAGGTGATGATCCAGCACTGCCTGCCGCCCCTGTCGCGGTGCCCTGCTTGCCGGAAGAACTGAGGACAAGTTCCTCGTCGATCGTCTTCGAGATCTCTAACAAGGGAACCGCACCTGTGTAGTACCGTCCGTTGACGAAGAAGCTTGGACTATTCGACACAGCGAGACTGTAGGCCTCCCGCTCGTCCTGCTTTACTTTCCCGGCGTACTTGCCTGAGGCCAGACAGCTGTTAAAAACCCCGGGGTCAAGCTTGAGCTGCGCCGCTTTGGCTTTCAAGTCTTCTTCCTTGAGCGCGTTCTGCGAATTGAACATCAGATCATGTAGTTCCCAAAAATGATTCTGATCTGCTGCGCACAGTGAGGCCTCTGCAGCCTTCTCCGCCAAAGGATGAACTTGGGACAGGGGATACTGACGATACACCCAGCGCACCTTGTTCCCATATTTCACGACAATTTCGTGGAGGTTCGTGCTCAGCTGGGAGCAGGATTCACACTGAAAATCGGAAAATTCGACTATCGTAACGGGAGCATCCTTCGGGCCCTGTGACGGACTTCCCTCGTCTCCCACCCTCAACCTGGCCGGCGGCAGAAGCATCTTCACGGCATAAGCCGGCTTCAGCCGGTCCGCGAGATCACCCAGTGCCTTGTTGCGGTATTCCGCCCTGAGAAACTGTTGAATCCGCTCCGAGACCTTATCGTCGAGAGGCTCGTTGAAGCGCTGCTTGTTCGCTTGATAGAAAGCGCTGATATCCTGTGGCGACGGCTCCTTGACTTTTCCCTGCAACTCTTTTTCGAGAAAGGCTTCTTTGCTGATCCCTCTCTTCGCGGCCTCCGCCTCGAACAACTTGTCAGCCAACAGGTGGAGCAGGTTTGTCTCCATAATTTGGTGTGCTATCCGCTGCAGATTGGAGTTCATGTTGTCCACATCCAGGCTCAATCTGTCAAAGTCAGGCGCAGAGACCTTGCGCAGCTCTTCATCGGTGATGGATTTCCCGTTGAATGTCGCTACAACCATGGGTTTTGACGCAGGCGCCTCCGGCTTTTTCGCGGCAGGCGCCTGCGCCGCGAGCGGATACACGCCGGAGAGAAACAGGCACAGCACTGACACGATTTTCACGTTAGTCTCCCTAAGGTATCTGAAGCTTCAGTTTTTGACCCGAGTGCAAAACCGAATGTTCTGTCCCCCGATTCTCATTCGGCGGGCATATCGTGATTCCGGATCTCCCACAACAGGTCGTCTGCCGTAGCAAATCCGTTGATCCGGAGCCACGGTTTTCCGGGAGCGGTACGCAACAGCGTCAGTGGAGTGTGGGTCATTTTATTCCCGATGTAGAGGCCAAAAGCCATCTCGGTGGCCTTGATCGCCTGCACAGTACCGGTGTAGTACTGCCACTCGGGACCGGCCTGGAGTCTCCGGGCATATTCCGTCAGCCGCGCCGGCGTATCCTCTTCGGGATCAAGTGTGATCGAAACCAGATGCACCTTGCCCCGCTCCGCGCCGAGCATCTTCTCCAACCTCGCAAAGGTCTGGCTCATCACCGGACAGATCGTAGTGCACGTCGTAAAGATAAAATTCAACACCACCGGGCGTCCGTCGTTCAGCTCCTCCGGCAACGACACGGTCTTGCCGTCGGCCCTGACGAGTTTGACTTGTGGAATGCTGTATTCGGCGAGGATGCGCGTTGTTCCGGGACTCATGTGATGATGCTCGGCATGCGGGTCGAGAGCGCTCTGCGCCAGGACTCCTTCGGCGATTGGACCGGCCATGCAGGCGGCCGCAAGTGCGATAACGGAGGATAGCAGTCTAGTTGCGTTTCTCATTTTGATCCTCATGGAGCAGCCTCGCGACATTCCGCGAGCAGACAAGCATTTGTCACCCGAGTGTAATACTGATGCCCGAGGAGATTAGTTTATGCTGAAACGGCTCAGATTTTTGCTCAATCTTGCGCACTCTCGGAAAAAACAGGGGTAGGACCCTGACCTCCCTTTTTTTCATAGCCGACTCCACTCAGTACTCGATTTCATAAATACAGCAACGATTGTGAAGGAGGACGGGGCGAGTGCCCCGG
>DASQID010000850.1:0-6884 GCA_035631775.1 Acidobacteriota bacterium | reverse complement strand
TTTCAGCAGTCCAAGATCACGAAGATGTGCACCAATGGCCTTTCGCTCGCTCTCGCCGAAGCGCGTGAACGGCTCCGACATCACGTCGCTGCACAATCCCAGCAATGAGAGTGCACACTTGAGTCCCTTCAGATAGCTCGGTTGATCCTCCCCCACCTGATAGACTCTCTCAGCCAGTCGTTGAATTCTATCCTGCAGTAAGGCCGTCTCATCAGGTCGATCAGCTCGGACCGCGTTGTAGAGGGATACATAAAGTTGCGGATGCAAGTTCGCGCCGCCGCACACGCCGCCGTGTCCGCCGGCTCGCAGCGCGTCTGCAAGCAATTCCTCGGGCCCGATCAACAGTGCGAAATCCGGGCGACCTGCACAAGCACGGCAGATGCTGCGGAAATATCCCAGATCCCCGGAACTGTCCTTGATTCCGATCACCTGCGGAGAGTCGGCAGCAAATCGGACCGTCTCCGGAGCGAACGACACCTTGGTGTGGCTGGGGATGTTGTAGAGATAGGCGGGGAGAGGGAGTTCGCGTACCAGTCTCTCGAGATGTGACAAGAGCTCGGCCTGTGCGATCGGGGAATAGCAGGGACCCGCATACACTACAGCCCCAGCGCCGGCTTCTCCGGCATGGTAAGCCAGGTTCAACGACTCGATAAAAGACGTGTCGGTAATTCCAACCAGGACCGGTACCCTTCCGGCGACCTGCCGGCAAACAAGATCGATCAACTCCCGGCGCAGGCGGTTGCTGAGGTTTGGCCCTTCGCCTGTTGTGCCCAGAATGAAGAGGCCATGTACTCCACCTGCCAGCACGTGCTCGACGAGCTTCTCCAGACCGGGATAGTCCAGATGATCCCGGTCGGCGAGAGGTGTAACCATGGGGGGGATGATCCCACGAATCGGCCGGGGTACCTCTTTGTTGGTCATGTTTAAGCTTCATTTTATTCGTGACCGGTTTATTTTCAATCGGCTTCTGAAATCCGGTGACAGGCGCCATATTTCGGGCTATAAGATGCACGGCAAGTTAGATCTCTTACTGAAAGAAGGAGCCTGTCACCGGACTTCACCGGCTTCCTCATGCGCACTCATCCAAAAATCCTGGGCGTGATTCCCGCGAGACTCGATTCGACGAGATTGCCGGGCAAGGTGCTCCGTGACATCGCCGGGAGGCCGATGCTGTACTGGGTGTACCGGAACGCCAGGCAGTCACCGTTACTGTCCGATCTCATCGTGGCCACGGACAGTGAGCAGGTGCAGGACTTTTGCAGTAAACAGTCCATCCCGGTGATGATGACCGGACGCCACCCCTCGGGAAGCGACCGGCTGCACGAGGTGATGCTTCGAACCGACGGCGACGTGTATGTGAACATCCAAGGGGACGAGCCGATGCTGCGTCCCGACCATCTCGAGCTGCTCTTGACCCCGTTCCTGGAAGGCACCGCCGAGGTGACGACACTTAAGGTAGCCATCGATAGTGAGGCAGCACAGCATCCGGGCAACGTCAAGGTCGTGACCGACAACTCCGGCCGCGCACTCTACTTCTCGCGCCACCCGATTCCATATGACAGAGACAAGACCGGTGCAGTGCAATATTACAAGCATCTCGGGCTGTATGCTTACACGAGGGCCGCGCTGGCACTGTTTCACTCGCTGCCGCAATCGTCCCTGGAACTGGCCGAGAAGCTGGAGCAGCTGCGCTTTCTGCAGAACGGTGTGTGCATTACAGTCGCCGAAACGAAGCACGACACCATCGGAGTCGACACGGAGGAAGACCTGCAGCGGGTCAGCGAGCTGTTTGCCGGCCTGACAGATCCCTGTGCATTTTGATGGAAGAAATCTGCCCGCGGGACTACCGGTCGCCGACGGCAAGCAGGGTTTCGAAATGCGGCGCCTTGGCTTCGCGATGCACGATCGATATGCTTACGTTTCGGAAGCCGGCCTTGCGCAACACTCTCCGAACCTCGACCTCGGTAAATCCCAGCCACAAGTCGGCGTACAGCTCGCGGGCCTCTTCGAAGTTGTGTTTGACCAGGTCGAGGATGACCACACGGCCTCCGGGCCTCAGAATCCGGAACGCTTCCGCCACGGCAGTTTCCGGATGTCGGGCGTGGTGCAGGGACTGACTGAACAGGGCAACATCGACCTCCCCTTCGCCGATCGGCAGGGCCTCCAGATCGCCTTTCCGGTATCGCAGATTGCGGATTCCGTGCCTGCGTGCCTGCTGAGAGCCAAACTCGACCATCTTGTCGGAATTATCCACGGCGATTACTTCCCTGGCCCGGCGTGCCAACAGCTGCGCCACGGTGCCTTCGCCTGCCCCGAGATCCGCAATTGCAAGCGGGGGCAGCAGAGAGAGCAGCATCTCCGCCAGGCCTTTCCACGAGCGGCCCGGCACGTAATGCCTCCCGAACTTGCCCGCCATGGCGTCAAAATATGCGCGCATCTTGTCCTGGCGCTTCAAGCGGATCAACCGCAGGGCCTCTCTGTCTCGAGCCGTATCCGCCACCTGCACGGCGGCTTGACGCACCACTCCCATGAGTTGTTCGAAGAACTGACGTTCGCTGCCCTCGTGCACCCTGAGTCGGTAGAGGATGTTCTTGCCCGTGCGCCGGTCCTCGACAATTCCTGCCTGCTTGAGCTGAGACAGATGTGTTGACAGGGTGCTTTGCCCCATGCCGAGGATCTCCTGCAGCTCGGCCACGGAGAGTTCTTCCTGTTCGAGAAGCAGCACAACGCGCATGCGGCTCGAATCCGCCAGCAACCTCAGAGATTTCAATGTTGACGTCATACGTTTGAATAATATATTATATCAACACATCAAGATGTTACGATATATAGAGGAGGAATTCAATC
The DNA here is from genome assembly GCA_035631775.1 of Acidobacteriota bacterium. Taxonomy (GTDB): domain Bacteria; phylum Acidobacteriota; class UBA6911; order UBA6911; family UBA6911; genus DASQID01. The sequence continues at coordinate 4,037 of DASQID010000850.1, read as the reverse complement.
ATGAAAGCAACGGTTGCCAATGGTGCTGCGGTGGATTGCAGGGTGGCCGACATATCGCTGTCCGAGTGGGGCCGCAAGGAAATTGCCATCGCCGAGTACGAAATGCCCGGTCTGATGGCTATCCGAAGGAAGTACTCGCGGGAAAAACCACTGGCTGGGGTCCGTATCACCGGCTCTCTTCACATGACCATCCAGACCGCCGTCCTGATCGAGACCCTCCTGGATCTCGGTGCGCAGGTGCGTTGGGCGAGCTGCAACATTTTTTCCACGCAAGATCACGCCGCTGCGGCAATGGCGGCCTCCGGCGTATCCGTCTTCGCATGGAAAGGCGAGACGCTCGAAGATTACTGGTGGTGCACATATCAGGCCATCAGCCATCCTGGCGGGAAAGGTCCTCAGCTCGTGATCGATGACGGCGGCGACGCGACCTTGCTGATCCATAAAGGCTACGAGCTGGAGGAGGGCTCCACTTGGGTCCATACGCCCTCCTCGAACCACGAAGAGGACGTCATAAAGGAGCTGCTGAGGAAGATCCATGCCGAGAGCCCGCACCGCTGGCACGACATTGCCAAGGAATGGCGCGGAGTCTCGGAAGAAACCACCACAGGCGTACACCGGCTGTACAGGATGCAGGAAGCGGGGACGTTGCTGGTTCCCGCCATCAACGTGAACGACTCAGTCACGAAGTCGAAATTCGACAATCTGTACGGCTGCCGCGAGTCGCTGGCCGACGGCATCAAACGCGCCACGGGCGTGATGGTGGCAGGCAAGCTGGCTGTGATCTGCGGCTATGGCGATGTCGGCAAGGGCTCGACGCAGTCGCTGCGAGGATTCGGCGCGCGCGTCGTCGTGACTGAAATCGATCCGATTAACGCGCTGCAGGCCGCCATGGCGGGCTTTGAGGTGACTACCGTCGAGGGGACTCTTGGCCAGGGTGACATCTATGTGACCTGCACAGGCAATTGCGACATTATCACCCTCGAGCACATGGCGAAAATGAAGGACCAGGCCATCGTCTGCAACATCGGTCACTTCGACAACGAGATACAGGTGGATCGGCTGAACAGCGCGCCGGGCGTCCTAAAGACAAATATCAAGCCTCAGGTTGACAAGTACACGTTCCCCGATGGCCACGCCATTTACTTGCTTGCGGAGGGCCGCCTGGTAAATTTGGGTTGCGCGACTGGTCACCCGAGTTTCGTGATGAGCAACAGCTTCTCAAATCAGACCCTGGCTCAGATCGACCTCTGGAAGAATCGCGACAACTACAAGATCGGCGTCTACACGCTGCCGAAACGGTTGGACGAGGAAGTCGCCCGCCTGCACCTCGAGCGGATCGGTGTAACGCTCACGAAACTCAACCCGAAGCAAGCGGAGTATCTCGGAGTCCCGGTCGAGGGCCCTTTCAAACCCGACCACTATCGCTATTGATTGTGGATTGCGGATTTCGAATCGTGGATTGCAGTACGACAACTTCGAGGTGCTTGCGCCAAGATGTGAATTTATTCTTGCGCCAGCCCTAAGGTGCGAAGGCTCACCGCCGGATCAGCCAGACTTCTGCCACCTGTGGCCCCCGGCCTGCGCCGGCGCGACCCGGATCCGACGTCCAACTGAGTCTCAATTCCCCGTCGTGGGTCGCCTCTGGCGGGATATCGAATTCCACAGGCTTGATGGGATTGGGCTTCGCCATCAGCGGATGAACCTCCCACTTCTCGTCGGCAACGAGCCGCACCGGGTTGTTCAGGCTGCCAGAGTAGACGATGCGAATCCTGTAGTGCGCCTCAGGATCCAGTCCTGTGTATCGCATCCTGAGCGCATAATCGAACAGCGCGTCGGCGTGCCGGCACCACGACATGCGCCAGCCTCTCCTGGCCGCGAATGCGGTCACGGGAGACCGGAAAAACGCCGGATCCTCGTTGTAGGGAGCGCCTGCTACCAGGTGCGGCCGGGCCTCCTCGTTTCCGAGTTGATCATAAAATCCCCCCTGCCCGGGGTCTCCCCAGTGGACGATGCGGTCCAGGGCTCGGAGACGTTGATCTTCCTCGGGTAGTTTTCGAATTTCAGCGTATTGGTCCCGCAGCCAGAAACGGTTGTTCAGGGGCTGATCTAGCGTGTCGAGATTTGCCCCCCGATCGACGGAGATAGCTTTATATAAGGGCACGCTGAGCTGCATCCGGATGCTCTGAAACAACGCCTCCGCGAGCTGGTAGATGCGCGTGCGCAGGTCGAGTGCCGTCCTGTTTTTCTCGGCTTCCCACGCAATGGAATCCGCCTGATCCATGGCGACGAGTGATCCGATTGCCGGCGCCTGACGCAACTTGTCCATGGCCATCTGTTCCAAGTCGGTCTCGTAGCGCAGGCGTCTTTGGGTGTAAGCATCATAATAGGCGCGATAGATCGCTTGCTGAAAACGCCAGTTCAGCAGCAACTGCGGCCGTGAATCACGCTCCATTTTCTGAAACAGCTTGAACGTTTCCTCGACGGAATTGTTTTTGAGCAGTGGGCCCCGCCAATTATGCTCGAGTGCGAAGAGGCCCTGCGCAAAGCCATCCTGGTATTCGAGGCCGATGAAATATCGGCTGTACTGTCGAAGGATTCCGCCGATATCTGCCTCCGGATCCCATCCCAAACTGCTCCAGAGAATCTTGTTCACATCATCGTTGCATCCCTCGGAATAGGTGATGAATCCCTCGGCATAATCCTTGTATGCCCGGAAGATCGCTGCTTCATCGGTGGGCCTGGGATTGATGCCCTCCCGGGCTTCGGTCAAAGCGTAGGCCAAGTCCCAGTCCGGGACCGGATACTGGCAGCTCAAGCTGTGTGTGATATCCGGGTAGAGTCGGATCGGGTACCGGGGGGGCAGCGCTTCCCTCAATTCAGGCAGACTGATTCGGGTCTGTGGACCGTACACCACACCACTCAGCCAACTCGGCTGCTGCTCCTTCATGATACGCAAAAAGTCGGCCATCCATTCGCGGTTGAAGCTCTGCGGTGACATCCACATTTGGGCTTTGGGATGATGGCGGTGAAGTTCTCCGGTCACTTTTTCCAGGAACGCCATCAGGTAGGCCGGAGCAGTATGTCCCGGATCCCCGCCGGGAACGAATATCGCGTTCAATCTGGGCATTCTCGCGAATACCGCGCCCCAGGCCTTGAGTTCTGCCTCGACTGTCTCCGCTTTTGAGTAGTCGCGCTCCATTGCCGGATACCAGATCCATACGTCCATGTCATAGTCGTCGAGGATTCTGGAGACCCTTGTCATCATTTCGATCTGGGGAAGGGGAAAATGAGGGCTGTCAGGCGCATCATCGGAACGCGGCGGAATCATCTCGACAGCGTTAGTGCCAAACACGACGAGGTCGCGAATGTACTGCTTCCAGATCTCCTCGGTCCAGGCATCATACGAATTCGTCTTGGGTCTGTATCCCATCTGGTGCCCGCGGATAGGATACCGGGGAGCCGTGGACAGATTGAGCTCGGCAGAAATGCTGAGTTGACCACGCTTCATGCTCAGCTCACGAAGCAGGCGGCCGGTCGCGAATAAAACCCCTCTTGCATCGTTGCCGCAGATCAGCACAGCAGGCGGCTTGTTGGCTTCGGCCGTTGCACAGCGAATGGTGTAGCCTTCAGCGGCCCGCTTGGCGGTACTCCGCTCCATCAGTCCGGCGTACGGTCCGGCCCATGCTTTGATTGTTGCGGCAGGGCCGAGGGCGATCACCGGCGTGGAATCCTCCGGCCATCGGCTTTTCACGGCCGGGCGAATGAGCGTCCGCTTCTCGATTTCCTCCACCAGCATGGTCACGGCGCTGCTCTCTGCCCTGGAGAGCGGACCGACAGTGACGATTACAGCCTTCTCCAGGTTGAGTTCGCCCGGTAGACGCTGAGATGTGGCAAATCGTGTGCCGCCAGGGCACGCCAGGATGGCCGCCAAGGCCAGCACGGCCCTCGCGGGAACGGGAATTCCTGAGGCGGTTGTTCGTATCATGGCCCTTCATACACCCCATTGGACTACTCCTGCAAGAGCAACCAAGAGGAGT
>DASQID010000849.1:0-10196 GCA_035631775.1 Acidobacteriota bacterium | reverse complement strand
GTAGCAAATCTGATCAGCATGCTGAATCCGCAAATGATCGTCCTTGGCGGCGGAATGTTCCAATCCGGCAGTGTTCTTGCCGACATGGTACGGAAGGAGTGTCTGCGCTGGGCACAGCCGTTTGCAGCGCCACGCACGCGGATCGAGTTGTCCCTCCTGGGCGAGCGTGCCGGCCTTGCCGGAGCCGCCCGGCTTGCTCTGGACAACACGTGACGAGTTTCACCAATCGAAGTCAAGTCTCGGAGGATTCATTCATGTCAGCGGATGCTTATCTTTCTCGTGCTCAGGAAATTCTGGGTGAAATTCGCACTCATCAATTGGAACCAATACGGCGTGCCGGTGAGAAAATGGCCCTCTCCATCACGCAAGGGGGGCGAGTGTACATTTTCGGCAGCGGGCACAGCGTAATTCCAGTGATGGACATCTTCCCCCGCTATGGGAGTTTTGTCGGATTCTTTCCTCTTTACGATCCGCGTCTGATGTGGAACAACGTCATCGGTCCGGGGGGAGCCCGCGAGCTACTTTGGCTTGAGCGACAAGAAGGCTACGCCAAGGTATTTTTGCAGAGCTACCCTCTGGAACCCAGGGACTGCATGCTGGTCTTCTCGCATGGAGGGCTGAACGCCGCACCCATCGAAGTTGCGCTGGAAGCGCGTGAAAATGGATTGACCGTCATCTCGGTGTCATCACACCAGAATGCGCGCGAGGCTCCGGCCAAGCACTCTTCGGGCAAGCGATTGTCTGATGTTGCCCACATTGCAATCGACAATTGTGTCCCGCCTGAGGATGCTCTCGTGGACGTAGGGCAGGTGGAACGCGTCGCAGCAGGATCCACGCTTGCAGCGATTGCCATTGCCATGTCGCTCGTGGCGGAAACGGCGTCCCATCTTGCCCGGAAAGGCCGGGTGCCGCCGACATTTGTTTCACCGAACGTGCCCGGTGTGCCAAAGGGGCACATGGATTCCGTGTACCGCGCCTTCACGGAGTTCTACTATGCCCGAAGGTGAGGGGGTTCAATCCTGTGGGGCATCAGGTGACTGACAACGTCAAGGCCGACCCTTCTGATTTTTCCAGCCGAGGAACCATGAACTCCGCGCCTGAGCGGTACCCTGCCCTGACTATTTCGATTTTCGCCGGAGCATTTGTCTTTGGAATCGTGATGTCATCGTTGGGCTCGCTGTTGCCGGCGCTCTTTGGGGCCATCGGTTTCGCGAAAGCGGACGCTGGCGGGGTGTTCTTGATAATGAATCTGGGCATGCTGGCAGGTTCACTTGTGTTTGGTCCAATCTGCGACCGATTCGGCTTCCGGGCGACCCTGCTCGTGAGCACACTCCTGATCGCCGGGGCATTTTCTACGCTCTCCGCTGCCGCAGGCTTCGGCGCCATTCTCCTGTCGTTGTGTGTGCTGGGATTTGGTGGCGGCGCACTCAATGGAAGTACTAATGCCCTGCTTAATGACATCAGCCCGGACAGGCGTGGCAGGGCGCTCAATCTCCTCGGTATCTTTTTTGGTTTTGGAGCGCTCTTCACGCCCTTTTTCATCGGCTCCTGGCTCGAGATGATTGGACTGCGGTTCATCTTGCTCAGCCTCGCTATTCTGACGCTGGTGTCATTTGCCCTGTTTCTGGTCGCGCAATACCCCGCGGCAAAACACCTGGCTGGACTTTCCTGGCCTTCCTGCAGGAGAGCCTTGAAAAGTCCACTGCTGCTCCTATTTGGATTGCTGCTTTTCTTCGAAAGCGGCAACGAATTCACAGTTGGGGGATGGATTTCCACCTACCTGGGGGATCACCTTGGAACGGCCCCGCGGATGGCCGCCTACATCCTTGCAGGCTATTGGGCGGCCATGATGATCGGCCGCTTTGCGGTGAGTCGGGTGGCGTCGCGGATCTCCCCCTCGACCCTGGTAATTGTGAGTGCCTTGATCGCCCTGTCCGCTTCGCTCGGACTGATTTTCGCGGGAAATGTTGTTGTTGCGACTGTGTCCGCGGCGCTGATTGGGCTTGGTTTTGCCGCTGTTTTTCCAACGACGCTTGCTCAAGCGGGTGAGACGTTCGCGGATTACTCCGGGACCGCATTCAGCATAATCTTCGCCATGGCCCTTACCGGGGGCATGACTGCCCCCTGGTTGGTCGGCAGAATCGCGCAAGGTCATGGCGTGGGGGCAGGATTCTGGGTGACCGTCGCAAGCTGTGCCGCCATTGCGATTCTGCAGTGGATTATCCGGTTGCGGCAAGCTCCCGAAGTCTAGCCTGGCGTTCGATGCCTTGCGGTTTCAGCAACTCCACGGTGCGAGCTTTCGCGACTCGACGCGAAGGAAGGCGTCGTCCCTTGGCTGCGTGTGCGCCGTGGAAGCTCTCCTATCTGCCCCATTTAACACGGAACCAGTCGACGGTTCGCTTCAAGCCATCCTCGAACTCAACGGATGCGCTCCAGCCCAACTCCCGTTGAGCCTTGATCGCGGATATCTCCTTGCCTCCGAAGTCTCCCGGTCGCTCAGGGACAAACTCGATCTTTACGTGTTCGCCTATATTGCGGCGAATGCCCTCGGCAACCTGGAGCACCGTCACCTTGCGCGTTCCCTCGAGGTTATAGGTCTGATTTATTGCATGTTCCTTCATGGCGGCAACATGACCGTCCGCAAGATCTCGCACATAGATGAAGTTACGATACTGGTCGCCCTTCCCGGAGACGGTGAGGGGCTGTCCGTTCAGCGCTTTCTTTATGAACACAGGAATCAGCAATTCCTCACGCATGCGCGGCCCGTAAGGAATGCCGAGCCGGAGAACCGTGAAAGGCACTTTGTAAAGCTGCGCATAGTTGTGGCAGATCATCTCGCACGCCATCTTGGTTGAGGTGTAAATGTGGCCTGCCCCGTCGAGGTAGAACGGGGTGGCTTCATCCACGGTTGCTCCGTTGGGGCAGCCGTTGTATACCCAAACGGTCGAGGCGAGATATACGCGGGCGCCGCCGTTGATCCTGGCTGCTTCCAGCATATTCGCGGTTCCCACCACATTCAGAGCGGTCGTATAAACCGGATACTTATATGCATAGTTGACGTTTGATACCGCCGCAAGATGGAAGATGTGTTCGGCCCCGCGAGTCGCCGACAACACTGAGGACAAGTCCATGAGATCGACATTTTCGAAACCGACATCCTGCCGGTGTGGTTGGACGCGATAATCGATGACGGTGACATCATAGCCCGCATCCTTAAGGACATCGACGACATGGGACCCGATAAAGCCGCTTCCTCCGGTTACGATTGCCTTCTGCATTATGAGCTCCTATTAGCCTATGACTTCTTCCAATGCTCGAATCACCTGGTGAGCGTCTGTCGGCTCCATGCCGGAAAAGATGGGCAAGCAGATGTGCCGCGCGCACAGATCCTCGGAAACCGGCAACGCCTGCCTGAGATATTTTTCGAAGACGGGCTGCTTGTGCAAAGGTTCTTCGTAAACCTCTCCGGCCAGGGATACGCCGTAGCGTTCCCGCATCAAAGCCTTCATCTCCTTCCGGTCCCGCCTCTCCCTTAGAACGGCGATGTATTTGTAATAATTGCAGGTGCCGCCTGCGGGAATCCGCAGCGGGTAAAGATTTCTGAACTCCTTGAGGGCATGGTCGAACAGGTTCGCGATCGCCTGCCTTTCGCCAATCATGGCGGGGAGGCGCAGAAGGTGTCGCAGTCCGATAATTGCGTGAGGCTCGGACATGCGCCAGTTATAGCCCATCCGGATATGCGCGTTCTGCGTGAAGCTTGCCTTGCCCTGGTCCCGGTAGATCCGGGCTTCCTCTGCGATCTGCGAATCGTTGGTGACAATCATGCCGCCCTCCGCCGAGGTCATGACCTTGGTTGGATAGAAGCTGAAAGAACTGGCAACGCCAAAGGCTCCGGCGCTGGTCCCTTGGTAGGTGGAGCCGTGAGCGTGTGCGGCGTCCTCGACGAGCCAGATTCCCTTGGCGTGGGCAAGCTCAACGAGCGCGGGCATGTGCCGGGAGACTATTCCGCCGATGTGTACCACGATCATGCCCACCGTTTTCGAAGTCAGCTGTTTTTCTACGTCTTCGGGGCGGATTGCGAAAGACTCGGGGTCCATATCGACAAGAGCAGGATTTCCCCCCGCATGCACGACTGCTGCGGCAGTCGCGAAGAAGGTATTGGTCGGAACGATCACGTCCTTGCCCTCGACACCCAGCGCTCGGAGTATGATCTCGAGTGAACTCGTTCCGCTGTTTACCGAGACTCCATGGCGAACGCCGCATAACTGGGCAAACTTCTGCTCGAATTCGGCTCCGTACTTGCCCAGCGTCAGTTGTCCGGAGGCCAGTACTTCCTGAATCCGGTCGGCGATCCATGATCTGTCTTCGGGCGTGAACTGTATCTTTGCAGCGGGAACCTTGCGCTCAGGTACGGCGGGCTTTGCATCTGTCACTGCGTTCGTCATGTATGAATCCTTTCAGTATTGATTGCGCTGGTTTATCGAGTGCCCAGGGCCCCCCACAAATACCGGCTAATTCCTCCAGCGCGGATAGCATTCACGTATAGCCGCGCACGGTCTGAAGATGTGTTGACGGCCTCCAGTCGGCGTTGGACTCAGGTCTCACCACCCCCCCGGGCGATGAGTATAACGCCAATCACCACCAAAACAATCCCAGCCCAACGAATTGGAGGCACATTTTCCTTGAGGATCATGACGGCAAGAAAGGCGGCAAATCCGTACTCAATCGCGGTCATGGGCAAGGCGACCGTGACATCCGTCCAGGAGAGCGCTGCGAGGAACAGAAAATAAAACACCGCGTTCAGAACGGTTCCGAAAATGACATTGAGATTGCACAGTGCCTGCCAAAAGTAGGCAATTAATGCCAGCGGTGCGTAGTTATCAAGGCTGCCGACCTGCTGCATCCCGCGCCTGACCAGTATTTGTCCCACCGCGGCCGATCCGGCCGCTATCGTCATGGCAACGATCACGCGAAGCATTCTGTCCCCCTGTTCAGAAAGAGCGTGGAGACTGCTACTCACCAAGGTCGCTAAAGGCGATCCTCAGTGCTCCAGCCGCCTCAAGGGCCTCCAACACTGACTTGTCCGTCAGCGCTTTGAACTCTTCCTCGTGCCTGTATTCAGGCATGTTCCGATCTATTTCGGGGCAACGCCTGGTCGCGGGGTGAAAGTACATTTCCGTGACTCCCTCAGGCAGATGTGCCAGAAACTTGAGAACAACACCGGCCGTCATGGCACCGCTGTCTGCCATGCCGAATATGAAATCGTTGAATCTGAGTCGCGCCCGTCGCAGGCGTCTTTTCATCAGACTCAACCAAGGTGATAGAAACATCCATTCGGCTACTTTCCCTGCCAACGATCTGCCTGTGGCCCGCCAGGAGCTCAGAGGCGGTTCATATGGGACTCTCACAGCAGACAAACCATACTCGCCGCCGACGCTCAGCATCAATTGCAGAATCGTCGGGTGGAGATGCATGTGATTGTGAGCATTCGCATGATCCAGCGCGAGACCGGTATTGCTAAAAGCTTCGAACTGAGCACGTATCTCCGCTTCGAGCTGCCTCCGAATGCCCGGCTTGAAGAAATAGTTAAATCCGGCCCTCACGAGTCGTGTTGAGAACTCGCCCTGTGCATTTACCAGATCCGGCACTTCGGCCGGGGGCAGCACAGGTTTTCCTTCCACAAGCACCAGGTGAAGTCCCACGCGCAAGGACGGCAGGTTCCGTGCCCTCGCTACTGCATCGCGCGCTCCGTCTGCTCCGACCATCAGGCTTGCGGTGGTGAGAATCCCCTCGCTGTGTGCACGGCTGATGGCCTCGTTTACAGGGATGGCAAGCCCGAAGTCGTCCCCTGTAACGATGATTCTCTTCATGAATTCGTACCTCGAGCCACGAGCCGTCCGTCGCTGGTCAGGATGAATTCGGTTCCGCGCCACACAGTCGTGCGCTTCGTGAAGGCCAGCAGCCAGGAGAGGAGGCTGGCCATGTCCCGAGGAACAAGGTACCCCAGGTTTCGCACACCTTCATGGTCTCTGAATCCCCAGCCGAGCACGATGGCAGCAGTCAAAAGTCGCAATGCCACTGCGCCCGCCAGCATAGTCATTCCAATCAGATCTCCGAGGCGGACAATCGCGAACAGGAGCGCAAAAGGAGTGGATCGGATTACCGCCGTAGCGAAGAACGCCACCGGCCGCGCGGCTCGTGTGTTCTGGTCCCAGTAGACCTGATGGCTCCACCACTGAGCGGGACTCTTGAGATCGACCATAGTGTCGACGAAGTAAGGCACGACCGCGATCTTTTTTCCCGAAATCCAGATGCGCCTCCCCATCTCATAGTCTTCGACCAGATAGTCGGCAAGGGCCTCGAGTCCGCCGATCTCAGCCAGCGTCGAACGTCGAAGTGCCGCAGATGCGCCCAGGCAGAATCTTGATGCCCCTGTAACGTGCGCAAAAATGACGTTTGCCATGAAGTCGGCATTCAGGCTGAGAAGTTCCATTTTCTCGAACCAGCTATTCGCGCACGCGGCCTTATAAAGAGTGCAGACGCATCCGACCTGGGGATCCGCAAGAGGCGCAACGATCGTCTTAAGGTAATCCGGTCTGAGGTGGACATCACTGTCGCTGATCACCAGGTAATCGTGCCTTGCATGCTTGAGGGCCCCGATCATGTTGTTGATCTTGCCGTTTGTGCCGGCCTTGCAGTTCTCAATTGCCAGGGTGACGCGTCCCGCACCAAACTCCTCCTGGAGCCCTATCAGAAGCGGGATTGCAGGGTCGTCTAATTCCTGCACAGAAAACACAACCTGAAACTCGGGATAGTCCTGGAGACACGTGCTGCGCAGGTTTTCGAGCTGGTTCTTTTCGAGTCCGTGCACCGGTTTCAGGATTGTAACCGCAGGCAGTGAGGAAAACGCCCGTGGTGGAGGGCCCTGCCTGCGTGTCCTGAATCTCACGACTGCGAGGAGACTCAGGATGGCGTAAACGCAACCGCCTGTCACGGGAATGAAGAAAAACCATTCGAGAAACTTCCTTGCCCATGCTACGGTCAGATACAGAGTCATTTCAGTCGTCCTCTGCTCAGGTTGTCCGAAAGCCCAGGGCGCCGATGCAATCGGCCAGATCGCGCTGGTTCCTCGGGAGACTCACGCTGAAGTGCCGAAACTCAGGTCGGAATTGATATTCGTTGCGCAGTCGATCAAAACCAGCGGCAGCGAGATCTCGGGGGAGTGTTGCGAGGGCTCTCAGTGCTGCGTCATCGCGGAGGATATCGTAGGCGGCGCCGACGATGCAGCGAAGGGCGGCATCGCCTCGCGCGCCGCGCTCAGGCGTGATTATTGCGGGAGCGGGGTAAAGGTGTTTTGTATCCCACGAGGGCTGCCGCTGAAAGTGCCGGCACAGTTCCTCGAGGATCATCTGTGTCGCCCGGATTTTGCCGTCGATGGAATAGCCGGCGATGTGCGCCGTCCCGATCGCTACCAACTCCAGAAGCGAAAAATCGATCTTTGGCTCGTCTTCCCACACGTCCAACACTGCCCCTTCGATTTTCCCGGCTTGGAGTGATGTTTTCAGTGCGGAAGCCTCCACAACCGGACCCCGGGACGAATTAACGATGAATTGGCGGGGGGAGAGGCGTTCCAGAATCTTCCCGTCCACCATGTGATGGGTCGGGTATGGACCGTCGGTTGTCAGTGGGACGTGAAGGGTCAGGATGTCGGCTTCCAGTACCTCCTCGAGCGAGGAGTGATAGCGCGGATCTCCCGTGCTGTCCCTCAACGGAGGATCGCATAACAGCACCCTCAGGCCCAGGGTGGCGGCCTTTTTCTCCACGCGGGAGCCTACGTTCCCGACCCCGATGACCGCGATCGATTTGCTCCTCAGGTTCCAGTTCCTGCGCTCTGCCAGCAGCAGCAGGGTTGCAACGATGTATTCCGAGACCGCGTTTGCATTGCATCCTGCGGCATTCGTGAAGCGGATGTCGCGCGAATTCAGAAATTCTGCGTCGATGTGATCCATGCCGATAGTGGCACTGCCCACGAATCGGACAGAGCTTCCGTCCAGCAGGGAAGCGTCCACTCTGGTAACCGAACGGACGATGAGAGCGTCTACGTCGCGGATGTCTGTGGCCCGCAATTTCCTTCCCGGAAACGCTCGAACCTCTCCGAGGGGGGTAAAGGCCTCGTTCCAGTAAGGAATGGCCTCGTCGACTGCGATCTTCATCAGCACTCCTCGAGCACAGGTACGCCTCGAACAGACCGCATATGATGCAGTCATTCTCAGGCAAATGCAACTTTAGAACGTACTCTATAGTATCCCATAGCATTGACCCGCGGGTGCCCCGTGATATTGGCGGACGATTACAGCCCCAACTTGGAAATTGACAAAAGCAGGACAAGAATTGAAATACCAAATGATTCACAATAAAAGGTTGCAGATCAGTCGAGAACCTCGACAGAAGCGCGCAAAAACTCCTAGAATATGTGGCGTGAATTGCCCGGATAGCTTCGTCGGATAAGGCCGGCCGACAGTGGCGCTGCATAGTTAAATAGACACGCGCTGCCGGGCTCACCCAAGCGGAGAGGAGTTTCAAATGGAAGCCGGCATGGAAGCGTACCTGCGAGCACAACTCCTGGACAGACGTCAGAGACTGCAGTCTGCGGTGCCCCTGACACCGGATACGGCTCCCCTGGTCAGGCTGCTGACCGAGGTTGATTCGGCGCTCGAAAGCATGGACCGTGGAACTTACGGATTGTGCGATGTATGTCATGACCCAATCGAGAAAGACCGGCTGCTCAGAGACCCATTGCTGAGGAATTGTCTAGACCATCTCACCCCGGCCGAAAGACGCGCTCTCGAACAGGATTTGGAATTGGCCGGGAAGATTCAGGGTGAACTTCTCCCGAAGCAGGATTTCCGCTCCGGCGACTGGGAGATCTATTATCACTATGAGGCGCTCGGATCGGTCAGCGGAGACTACTGTGATCTGATACCCGCAAACGACGGCTGCTTATATTTTCTTCTGGGAGACGTTTCCGGAAAAGGCGTGGCCGCCTCAATTCTGATGTCTCATCTGCATGCCATTTTCCGCAGCCTGATGAGTGTCGGCCTCCCCTTTGATCAGCTGATGGAGCGGGCGAATCGGGTATTCTGTGACAGCACAGCGAGCTCATCGTTCGCCACGCTGGTCTGTGGCAAAGCCCATTCGGCAGGAGTCGTTGAGATATGCAATGCAGGCCACTGTCCGCCATTCCTTATCCGGCGCGAGAGCTCTCGCGGCTTGGAGGCTACTGGTTTGCCGCTGGGTTTGTTTTGCTCCAGCCCTTATGGCGTGCAGAGGCTCCAGTTCGAGCGGGGTGAAGGCCTGTTGCTCTATACGGACGGGCTTACCGAGGCGCGCAACCAATCCGGCGAGGAGTACGGGTCGCCACGGCTGGAAGGGATCATCTCCCGGCGCCGGGAAACACCCCCACAGATGCTCGTGGAAGCTTGTCTTGGCGACTTGAACCACTTTTTGTCAGGGGAGCGGAAGACGGACGATCTTGCCATCATGGCGGTTCGCAGGGCGAGCCAATAGAGCCACAGCTAGACACGAGAGCGCCAAGGTAGGCAAGCCAAAGTAGTGATCCATTCCGGACCTCAAGGATAATATTTCTCCCGTTTCAGATCGATATCCGGCTTGAAGCCGCGGCTCGAGAGCAGGTGCACGATTCCGTCAATCGTCCCGGGATGTCCGCAAACATAAACAACATGGGTCTCGGGTCTCAATGCGGCGGAGAGCATACTTTTCACAATGTGCTGTGGGTCTGAAGGCGTGAAGTCTGAAGGAACGCAGGGTTCGAGCAATGTCTCGGCCCGTCCCTTGAGACCCTGCCACGACGGATCCATGTGAGGTCTGCTGATCGTCGGAAGATACAAAACGGAAAGACGTTGATTCGGATTTTGCATGGCTTCGACTGCCAGTCGCTCCAGTTCGTCCCGATAGCCAAGGTGGCTCGAGAGGCTTACCCCGTGCACGACATAGACGCGTCGTGGATGGAAACTGTCCGGATCGGCCTGATAATCTTCCCTCAGTTTTCGCACCATGCTGATGAAGGGAGCCAGCCCAGTGCCGGAAGCAACAAACACGAGATCACGAGTGTCGTTCGTGTCCAGAGCAAACCTTCCCTTGGGTCCGGTGACTGCTAGTTCGGTTTCGACAAGCCG